>CAXUIR010000079.1:7912-8913 GCA_964251005.1 uncultured Acetobacteraceae bacterium
GCGGCTGCCCCTACGCGCCGGGTGCCTCGGGCAACATCGTGACGGAGGACCTGGTGTTCATGCTCGAGAGCATGGGGTTCGCCACCGGCATCGACCTCGACAGGCTGCTGGAGGCCCGTGCCCTGCTCGCCGCCGGGCTGCCGGGCGAGCCGATGCATGGCGGCGTGGCCCGCGCGGCGCTCGGCACCGAGGACGCGGACGCCGTCTCGCGCGGCACGCCCAACCTGGTGCGCCACGTGGAGAACATGCGCGGCTTCGGCCTGCCGGTGGTGGTCGCCCTGAACCACTTCTCCGGCGACACGGAGGCGGAGGTGGCCGCCGTGCACGGGGCGCTCGCGCAGCTGGACGTGCAGGTGGTGCTGTGCAGGCACTGGGCGGACGGCGCCGCAGGTGCTGCGGACCTGGCGCGCGCGGTGCTGGACCTGGTCGCGCAGCCCTCCAGCTTCGCGCCGCTCTACGCGCCGGACCTGCCGCTCGCCGAGAAGATACGCACGGTGGCGCGGCGCATCTACCGCGCGCGCGACGTGGCCATCGAGCCGGCCGCCGCACGCAAGCTGGCGGCCTGGCAGGACGGCGGCTACGGCGCGTTGCCGGTGTGCATGGCCAAGACGCAGTACAGTTTTTCCAGCGATCCGAAGGCGCTGGGCGCACCGGAAGGGTTCACGCTGCCGGTGCGCGATGTCCGGCTGTCTGCCGGCGCGGGTTTCGTGGTGGCGCTGTGCGGCGACATCATGACGATGCCGGGGCTGCCGCGGGTGCCGGCGGCGAACGCGATACGGCTGGATGCGGAGGGGTTGGTGGAGGGGTTATTTTGATGCGGAGGCGAGGCAGGCAAGCGGTTCTTTTTTGAAAAGAACCAAAAAACATTTGTCTCTGGGGGTCTCGGAAGCTGATGCGTGTGTTTCAGCCGTCCGCGACAGCAGGCGCAAAAGTTTTTTGGTTCTTTTTTCAAAAAAGAACCGCTTGCTTCACTTCTGCCGCACCAACCCCTCCTGCGCCAC
>CAXUIR010000080.1:0-8806 GCA_964251005.1 uncultured Acetobacteraceae bacterium
GTAGGGCTCCAGAGGGCGGTGCCGAGGAGCCGGCCGGCTCCGTCGTGGGCGTGGTGTAGCCCGGCGGGGGCGGGAGGGGGCGCGATGGAGGGGGGGTGGGCCCCGGAGACCCCGCCGGGGCCGGGGGGAAGCCGCGCGCCGGCCCGGCGTTCATCCTGGTGTTGTTCCCGGCGCTGCTGCCGCCGGTGGTGCGGTTGCTGGCGCGCCCCGGCTGGCGGCAGCGCGCCGGCGGCGTGGGGCTGGCGGTGGCGGCCGCGCTGACCATGGTGTTGATCGGCCAGCGGATGCCGACGCTGCTGATGATGTTCGGCTTGGCCGTGTGCGCGCTGCTGACCCCGCGCCTGCGCCTGGCGCTGTGTGCCGCCGCCGGCGCCGGCCTGGCCCTGCTGGCGGCCACCCCCTGGGTCTCGCCGGCCACCTACGCCAAGCTGGTGGGCGAGACGACGGACCAGCTCGGCCACTTCGCCCAGAGCGCCTACGGCGTGGTGTTCGTCCGCGCCGTCAACGTGGGCGAGCTGCGTCCCTGGCTCGGCCAGGGCTTCGACGGTTTCCGCCGCGCCTGCAGCCTGCCCGCGGTGATGCACGGCGTGCGCTGGCTGGGGGTGGCGGACAACCACCTGAACGGCGGGCTGCTGGCCTGCAACATCCACCCGCACAACTACTTCCTCGAGGCGTTCGACAACGCCGGCCTGCCCGGCTTGTTACTGTTCGCGGCGATGGCGGTGCTGGCGCTGGCGCGGCTGGCGCGCGGCCTGACGCAAGATGCCGCCCCGCTGCGCCTCGGCTGCTTCGTCGGCGCGCTGGTGGCGCTGTGGCCCGTTGCCTCGACCTCGGCCTTAACCTCGATGCCGAATGGCGGCTGGGTGTTTCTTGTGCTGGGGTTGGGCTGGTCGCTGGCGCCGAGCCCTGCGCGTGGCCGGCGGGAACGCGGCATGCCGTTACCCGTTCAGATTGGCTCGACGAAAGGTGGACACCCGACATGAGCGATGAGTCGACCATCGACCACGGTTTCATCCGCGCCTGGGCGGAAGCGCGCGACGGCCGCCCGGCGTTGCTCGAAGGCCGCACCACGCCAAGCGGCAACAACATGCTGCGCTTCGACTTCGGCACGCCGGAAGCCGGGCTGCGGGAGATTGCGTGGGACGAGTTCTTCGAGGTGTTCGAGGCGGAGAAACTGGCGCTGGAGTTTCGAGAATCCGCCGGGTCGGTCAGCAGGTTTTACAAGCTGGTGCCGCGTGGGCAGGTCGAGGTGGCGGCGTAGCAAGCAAGCGGTTCTTTTTTTGAAAAAAAGAACCAAAAAAAACTTTTGTCTCCTAGGGCGCGTTTGGGGAAGCACGTGCCGTAAGATGAAAAAAAACGTGTCCCGCGAGCGCAGGGAACAAAAGTTTTTTGGTTCTTTCTTTCAAAAAAGCACCGCTTGGTCTCTTACCCCGTCGTCCCAAACGCCTCCATAAGCTCCGCAATCCGCCCCCTATCCGACTGCGCCATCACCCGCCGCACAAACCTCGTGCACGCATCCACCGACACCGCGCGCACCGCCTGTTTCACCCGCGGCACCGACGACGCGTTCATGCTGAACGACCGCAGCCCCAGCCCCAGAAGCAGCGGCGTCAGCTTCGGGTTGGCCGCCATCTCCCCGCACACGCTCACGCGCTTTCGCACGCGCAACGCGGCCTCCACGGTAAACTGGATCAGCCGCAGCACCGCCGGGTGCAGCGGGTCATACAGCTCGGCCACGTCGGCGGCCGCGCGGTCCACCGCCAGCGCGTACATCGCCAGGTCGTTGGTGCCGATGGCGAAAAAATCCGCTTCCAGCGCCAGCGCGTCGGCAGACAGCGCGGCACCTGGCGTCTCGATCATGATGCCGAGCGGCGGCAGCTTGTCGCCCAGTTTCTCTCCGCGGCGGCGCAGGCGGCGGGCAACGCGCTCGTACACCTCGCGCGCGGCGCGCACCTCGGCGGTGTTGGTCACCATCGGCAGCAGCACGCGCACCGGGCCGGCGCGGGAGGCACGCAGGATGGCCGCCAACTGCGTCTCGAACAGGTCAGGCTGGCGCAGCAGCAGGCGCAGGCCGCGCACACCCAGCGCGGGGTTGTGGTCCAGCGTGTCCGGCACCAGGCCGCGGGCGACCAGCGCGTCGATATCCTTCTCGCCGCCCCAGTCCAGCACGCGGATGGTGACCGTGTCGCCGTCCATGGCTTCCACTACGGCGCGGTAGGTCTCCGCCTGCGCCGCCTCGTCTGGCAGGCTCTCGCGGTTCATGAACAGGAACTCGGTGCGGAACAGGCCGATGCCGGTGGCCCCGGCGCCGGCCACCAGCGGCAGCTCGGCGAGCAGCTCAAGGTTGGCCTGCAGCTCGACCGCCTCGTGGTCGGTGGTCTCGCTGCGCAGGCGGCGGAAGCGGGTCAGGCGCTGGCGCTCGCGGGCGTAGTCGGCGACGCCGCGGCGGGCTTCGGCCAGGGTGTCGGCGTTCGGGTTGATGACGATGCGGCCGGCCGCGCCGTCCAGCACCGCCTGGGTGCCGGTGCGCACGGCGGTCAGCAGGCCGGGGGCGCCCAACACCGCGGGGACGCCCAGGGCGCGCAGCATGATGGCGGTGTGGCCGTCGGCACCGCCTTCCTCGGTGGCGAGCCCGGCGATCCGCGTGGGGTCGATCAGCGCCGCGTCGGCCGGGCGCAGGGTTTCGGCCACCAGGATGGCGCCGGCGGGCACGGCGCCGAAGCTGCGGAACGTCGCCTCGGTCAGGTTGCGCAGCAGGCGGCGGCCGGTCTCGCGAATTTCGTCGGCGCGGCGCTGGCGGGAATCGTCTTCCTCGCGCTGGCGCGGGTCGTCTTCCTCGCGCTGGCCCGGGTGGTCCTCCTCGCGCTCACGCGGGTCCTGGCCGTCGCGCTGGCGCGGCTGTTGATCGTGGCCCTCGCGCGGCCCCTGGCGGTCGCGTGGGCGCGGCTCGTGTTGCTCACGCTTGCGCAAGGCCGGTTGCTCGCGCGGGCGGGTCCTGCGGTCGTCGCGCCGGCGGCCGGGCGTGGCGATGCCCAACATCGCCGCCGCCAGCGCCTCCACCTCGTCCTGCACCGCCGTCTCCGCGGTCACCAGCCCGTCGGCGATGCGCTGGTGGGTGGCGCGCAGCAGGCGCGAGGGGCCGAGCATCTGCAGGTAGGCGTCGATCAGCGGGGCGATCTCGTGCTGGCTCTCCTCGGGCAGCACGGAGAGGCGGGCGCGCAGCTTGCCCAGCTGGCGGCGGGACTTCTGCACCGCGGCGTCCAGGCGCTGCTGCTCGGCCGCAACGGCGTCGGTGGCGATGCTGCCGCGGGAGACCTCGAGCTTCGGCTCGCTGGCGGCGTAGACGGCGCCGATGACGATGCCGGGGCTGACCGGTATGCCGGCCAGCGTCGTCTGGGTGGGCGGGCGCTGCTTCGGCGGCCTCGCGTCAGTCCTGCTCATGGAAGCCGGCTTCGATGAGGCCCGCGATGGCGTCTAGCGCCTCGTGAGCATCGAAACCTTCCGCCCGAAGCTCCACCGTGCTGCCCATGCCGGCCCCCAGCATCATCAACCCCATGATGGACCGGGCGGAGACCACCTGGCCATCCCTGAGCACGTCGACGTTGGCGGAAAAACGTTCGGCGACGGTCACCAGCTTGGCAGCGGCGCGGGCGTGCAGGCCGCGGCGGTTGACGATGGGGACGATGCGGGAGACGACGGCTTCGTTGCTCATGAAGAAAAGCAAGGCCTTCTTTTTCTGAAAAAAAAGAAGCAAAAAGACTTTTGTCCGGCTGTCGCGGTTCTATCCGGCAGCGCGCGCCCAGAGGACAAAAGTTTTTTGGTTCTTTTTTTCAAAAAAGAACTGCTTGCTTACTGCCGCACCACGCCAGGCGTGGCACACCGATGCACCGGCTCGATCGCCTGCCGCGGATCCAACGACTTGCAAATGTTCGGCGACTTGCACGTCTCGAGCACGTGGCTGGCGGCAGATATGTATTTGCGCCCCGCCATCTCGGCGATGTCGGTGCACTCGGCCAGCGTCTGGCGGGAGCGCACCTTGGCCAGCTTGACCAGCATCGGCAAGTTCATGCCGGCGATCACTTCCACCTGGAAGCGGCCCATCATGCTGATAGCGAGGTTGCTGGGCGTGCCGCCGAACATGTCGGTCAGCAGGATCACGCCGTCGCCGGAGTCGACGTCCTCGATGCAGTTTTGGATGTCGGTGCGGCGCTGCTCGACGTCGTCGTCGACGCCGATGCAGATCGTCGCAACCCGCCGCTGCGGGCCGACGACGTGCTCCATGGCGGCGCGCATCTCTTCGGCGAGCCGCCCGTGGGTAACCAGGATCAGTCCGATCATGGGATGTCTGTCAGGCCTCCTGCGCCTGGTACTCTCTCAACGGCGTGCGCGTCCGGCCCCGACACAGGGCCCGCTGCACGCAACGCGCCGCCCGCCTGGCTACGCATCAATTCCCGGTGGGTCACCACCACCCGCCACGTCCGGGCCGCTTCGTCCTGCCGTGGGCCGACCTGTGTTGCCTCCGGCAGCAGGCGCTGCAACCGCTCTGCCAGCTTCTGCACGATGTGCACCGAGCGGTGCTTGCCGCCGGTGCAGCCGACGGCGACGCTGGCGTATTTCTTGCCCTCCTGAACGAAGCGGGGCAAGAGCAAAGATAACAAATCCGTTACCTTGTCGACGAACGGCGTGAAGTCCGGGTCGGCTGCCACGTAGGCGGCGACCTGCGGGTCCAGCCCCGTCCGTTCACGCAAGATGGGGTCGTAATGCGGGTTGCGCAGGAAGCGCGCGTCGAACACCAGCTCTGCTTCGCGTGGCAGGCCCGCGGGGTAGGCAAACGACATCAGCGACACGGTCATCCCTGCTTCGGCCGTGGCACTGGCGCTATACCTCTGCTCGATAATGCGGCGCAGCATTGGCAGCGGCAGGTCCGTGGTGTCCAGGACAAAATCGGCCGCTTCGCGCAGGCGCGCGGTCAGCGCCACCTCGGCCGCCACGCCGTCGGCAACGCGGCTGGTGGGTGCGAGAGGGTGCCGGCGCCGGGTTTCGGTGAAGCGCCGCAACAGCACGATCTCGTCAGCCAAGATGAAGACCATCTCCGGACGCAGGGCTGGGTTGCTGCGTAGACGGGTGATCATCGCTAGGATCGCGTCGGCGTCGAAGCCGCGGCTCCGCGTGTCCACGCAGATCGCGGTCGGGCGCTCGCCGCGGACCACCATCTCCTCGAGCAGCGGCAGCGGCGGGTTGTCCACCGCCTCGTAGCCGAGGTCCTCCAGCACGCGCAGCGCGGACGCCTTGCCGCCGCCCGACAGGCCGGTGATCAGGAGCACCCGCCTGGGTGCGGCCGCGAGCACGCCGGCCGACTCTGACGTTACGGACGGCGTGTTCACTCGAAGGCCCCCGTCAGGAACGACACCTTGCCCAGCACCCCGTCGAGCGCCAGCCCCACCCGAAGCGGCGCGGACGACATACATGGGTCGACCGAAACCATGGGCAGGTCAAGAATATCGTAACGGCTCGGCATCGGCATCCGTTCCCCGCGTCCCAGCCGCACGGCAAGGCGGAGCCTGACGCCGGCAACATACGGCAGCCGGGCGATGCCTAGCCCAGCTACCTCCAGCAGGCCGGCCAGGGCGGCCGGCGGCGAGGCGGCGCCGTCTTCCACCTCCACCTGGTCGTCGGCCACCAGCGTGAAGCCGCGATCCAGCAGCCGCAGCAGCAGGTCGGACTTTCCGGCGCCGGGCGGGCCTAGCAGAAGTAGGCCGGCGGACTCGCGGGCGGCGCAGCTGGCGTGCAGGCGGATCATGTCGGGACCCGGGCACGTTTGCTTCTCGGCACAGGGAATGAAGGCCAGGCAAGCGGTTCTTTTTTGAAAAAAAGAACCAAAAAACTTTTGCTTCCTGAGGTGTGCGCTGGGGGAGAGTTCGCGACAGTGGGACCAGAGGCTTTTTGCTGCTCCTCGAATAAGCAGGGCTTGCTTTGCGGGGTCACCTTGCTTTCCGCCTGTTGGGCTCGGCGCCCAGGACGTGGCCTACCGGCGTCAGCACCTTGATGTTGTCGCAGAGGATCTTGAACACCGCGAGCAGCGGGACGGCCAGCAGCGCGCCCGGCACGCCCCACAGCCAGTCCCAGAACATCAGCGTGGCGATCACCAGCAGCGGGTTCAGCGTGAAGCGGCGCGCCAGCAGCATCGGCGTGATGGTCTCGCCTTCTATGATGTGGATCAGCAGGTAGACGCCCGCCGGTCCCAGCGCCCAGGCCACGCTGGAAAAGCTGAACAGGCCGACGAAGAAGAACACCACCACGCCGGTCAGCGGGCCCAGGATGGGAACGTAGTTCAGCAGGAAGGCCGCGGTGCCCCACAGCAGCGGATCCGGCAGGCCGAACGCCCAGACCGACAGGCCGTTGGCGACGCCCACCAGCAGGTTCATCAGCGTGATGGTGGCGAGGTAGCCGGAGATGTTGCGCTCCACCTCCACGGCGATGGAGACGGCGCGCTTCTTCTCGGCAAAGCCGGGCAGGATCTCCACGAAGCGGCGCAGCAGCGCGTCGCCATCGGCGAGCAGGAAGAACAGCACGATCAGCAGGGTGGCCGCCTCGCCGAGGAAGCTGCGCGTGCCGGCCAGCACCGTCATGCCGACGCCGGAGCCCTGGCTGAGGGTGACGGTCTGCGGCGACGGCGGCCGGGACGAAGCGACCGGCCCCGCCGCCTGGTCGCCGTCGCCCTGCTCGGAGCGGCCGGTCTGCTGCAGCAATCCCTGCACTTGCTGCATGCCGTGCTCCAGGATGTCGATCGGCTGGCGCAGGTAGCCAAGCTTCTTCTGCAGTTCCGGCAGGCTTTGCGGCGCCTTGGCGATCCAGTGCGACGCCGGCACCGAGATCGCGTAGCCGATGCCGCCGATGGCCGAGAACAGGGCGGCGATGAGCAGGATGGCCGCCAGCATGCGCGGCAGGTGCAGCCGGTCGCACAGGAAGCGGGCGGCCGGGCTCAGCAGCAGCGCGAACACCGATGCGAAGGCGAAAGGCAGGATGATGTCGGCGGCGAAATACAACGTGTAGAGCACGGCCAGGCTGGTCAGGATCACTAGGCTGACGTCCACCGCGCGGAACTGCGCCTCGCGCATCACCGCCTGGGCCTGTTGCGTTTCGCGTTGTACGGCGTCCAGGTCCTGGTCCATGTAGCGAGTCCCCAAGCGGTTCTTTTTTGAAAAAGAACCAAAAAACTTTTGTCTCTTTGGAGCTCGCTGCCTCACCACGCCCGCGACAGCGGAAGCAAAAGTTTTTTGCTTCTTTTCAAAAAAGAAGAATCTGCGAAGCGGTTCAGCCTTTATCCCGCATGATCCGGGCCTTGTCCCGCTTCCAGTCCCGATCCGCAATCGCGTGCCGCTTGTCCGCCTTGTTGCGCCCCTGTCCCACGCCGATCACCACCTTCGCGCGCCCCTTGTCGTTGAAGTGGATGTCCAGCGGCACCAGCGTGAACCCGTTCCGCGTGGTCTGCGCGATCAGGTTGCCGATCTGCTTCTTGTGCAGCAGCAGCTTGCGCGGCGCGCGCGGTTCGAATCGGGACAGCACGCCGGCCTGGTATTCCGGGATGTAGCAGTTGAACAGGTAAAGCTCGCCGTCGCGCTCGCCGGCCCAGGCCTCGTTGATGGTGGCGCGGCCGTGGCGCAAGGATTTCACCTCCGGCCCGATCAGCACGATGCCGGCTTCCACCGTCTCCTTGATCGTGTAGTCGAAGCGGGCCTTGCGGTTCTGCGCCGCCATCCCGTGGCTGATCAGGCCTGATTTCGTCTTCTTCTCAGCCAATCTCTATCAACTTTCAATTCAGCAGCCGCGTCTGCACCATCGCCTCGCGCACGCGGGTGCGCGCGGCTTCCGAGATGGGTGCCAGCGGCAGGCGGCAATGCGCCAGGCTGCGGCCCAGCAGGGAGGCCGCGTATTTCACCGGGCCCGGGTTGCTCTCGCAGAACATCGCGTCGTGCAGCGGCAGCAGCGTGTCCTGGATGGCGATCGCGTCGGCGCTGCGGCCTTCGGACCAGGCGAGGTGAATGTCGGCGCAGGCGCGCGGCGCGACGTTGGCGGTGACCGAGATGCAGCCGTGTCCGCCGGCGGCGAGGAACGGCAGCACGGTGTGGTCCTCGCCGGACAGCTGCACGAAGCCGGCCCCGCAGGCGCGCCGCGTGTGCAGCGGGCGGGAGAGGTTGGCGGTGGCGTCCTTCACGCCGACGATGTTGGGGTGGCGCGCCAGGCGGGCCATCGTCTCCACGCTCATGTCCACCACGCTGCGCGAAGGGATGTTGTAGATAACCAGCGGCAGCTCCGCCGCGTCGGCCACCGCGGTGAAGTGCAGGAACAGGCCCTCCTGAGACGGCTTGTTGTAGTATGGTGTCACCACCATCACGCCGTCCGCGCCGCTGGCGCGCGCGTGGCGGGCCAGCGAGACGGCCTCCTCGGTGCTGTTGGAGCCGGCGCCGGCGATGACCGGCACGCGGCCGGCGGCGGAACCCACCGCGATTTCGATGGCGCGCTGGTGCTCGGCGTGGCTGAGGGTGGGGCTCTCGCCGGTGGTGCCGACGGGAACCAAGCCCTCGGTGCCCTGGCTGATCTGCCACTCGACGAAGTCGCCGTAGGCGGTCTCGTCGAGGCTGCCGTCCTGGCGCATCGGCGTGATCAGGGCGACGATGGACCCCTTGAACATAGGCGCACTCCGCAGGCGGTAGGCCTGCCAGGGTAGGCCGGGTGCTAGCGCGCGACAACGCAAGGCAAGCAGTTCTTTTTTGAAAAAAAGAACCAAAAAACTTTTGCTTCCGCT
>CAXUIR010000081.1:0-2532 GCA_964251005.1 uncultured Acetobacteraceae bacterium
CAAGAAGACGCATCACTCGTCCTCCCGACGCGGGTCAAGCGCGCGCCAGTCGCGCTCTTCGCCCCGCGCGGGCGTCTCGGAAAAGCCCGCCAGCTCGTTGGCGCTGCGCCAGCCGTCGTCCGGTGCGTCGAGCACTTCGGCGTCCTCACCGAACGCGAACCAGGCTTCCAGCACCTCGCGCGGTGCGAGGCCCCCGGCGCGGCACAGCTCCACGCTGTCGCGCACGTAGGCGCGGGCAAAGGCGTTGGCCTGCATCAGGGTGGGGAAGCCGCGCACGTCTTCGACGATACGATCTTCCGCACCGCCGGACATGTCGAGGATGCGCACTCGCCAGCCGCCTTCGGGCGCGAACAGGCCGCTCACAGGAAGAAAGGCCTTCTTTTTTTCAAAAAAGAAGCGCTTGCTTGCTTCACTTCAAAAGCCCCGTATAGCCATTAGTGATAGGATACCTCCTGGCGCGCCCAAACGCGCGCGACGTGATCTTCACCCCCGGCGGCGCCTGCCGGCGTTTGTACTCGGCTCGGTCAAGCATCTTCCAGACCCGCACCACCGTCTCGCGCGCAAAACCCTGCCCCACCATGTCGTCGACCGAGCGCTCGCCTTCCACCAGGCCTTCGAGGATCGCGTCGAGCTCGTCGTAGGGCGGCAGGCTGTCCTGGTCGGTCTGGTCGTGTTTCAGCTCGGCGCTCGGCGCCTTGGTGATTACCCGCTCCGGCATCACCGCGCCGTCCGGGCCAAGCGCGCCGGCCGGAAGGTGTGCGTTGCGCCAGCGGCTGAGCGCGAACACCGACGTCTTGTAGACGTCCTTCAGCACCGAGTAGCCGCCGCACATGTCGCCGTACAGCGTGGAGTAGCCGACCGACATCTCGCTCTTGTTGCCGGTGGTCAGCAGCATCGAGCCGAGCTTGTTGCTCATCGCCATCAGCAGCAACCCCCGTGCGCGCGACTGGATGTTTTCCTCGGTGATGTCGTCCGGCAGCCCGGCGAACACCGGCGCCAGCGCGTCGTTCGCCGCCGCGATCGCCGGGGTGATCGCCACCGTGTCGATACGTATGCCGAGCAGGCGCGCGCACTCTGCGGCGTCGTCGAGGCTGTGCTGGCTGGTGTAGGGACTGGGCAGCATCACTGCGCGCACGCGCTCTGCACCCAGCGCGTCCACCGCGATGGCGGCGGACAGCGCGCTGTCGATGCCGCCGGACAGGCCCAGCAGGATGCCGGGGAAGCCGTTCTTGCGCACGTAGTCCGAAAGGCCGAGCGCCAGGCCGCGGTAAATCTTCTCCTCTTGGCACGGCTCCGGCGGCAGCGACTGTGGTACGCACACCAGGAGGTCGTCCTGGCGGCGCCACTCGGTGAGCGTGATGTTTTCCTCAAACGAGGGCAGCACGCAGGCCAGGCTGCGGTCCGGGTTTAGCACGAAGCTCGCGCCCTCGAAGACCAGCTCGTCCTGGCCGCACACCTGGTTGAGGAACACGAAGGCCAGCCGCGTCTCCACCACGCGCGCCACGGCAAGCTGCACGCGGCGGCCGGACTTGTCGGCCTCGAACGGCGAGCCGTTGATCGACAGCAGCATCTCCGCCCCGGTCTCCGCCAGCGTCTCGGAGACGGCTGGGAACCACCAATCCTCGCAGATCATCAGGCCGAGGCGGAAGCCGCGGAACACCACCGGCCCGGGTTCGGGGCCGGCGTCGAACACGCGCTTGTCGTCGAACACGCCGTAATTGGGCAGCTCGTGTTTGGCGCGCCGCGCGGTGACCTCGCCGCCATCCATCACGAAACCGGCGTTGTAGATGCGGTCGCGTTCGCGCCACGGGCCGCCGACGATCAGGCCGGGGCCGCCGTCCGCGGTGTCGCGCGCCAATTCGTCCAGCGCCGCCTCGCAATCGGTGACGAAGGCGGCTTTGCGCACCAGGTCTTCGGGCGGATAGCCGGCGATGGAGAACTCCGGCGTGACCAGCAGGGCGGCGCCCATCCCGGCGGCGCGGGCGCGAGCGGCCCGCAGCGCCCGCAAGTTGGCGTCGATCTGGCCCTCGTGCGGGTTCAGCTGGGCGAGCGCGATACGCAGGGTCTCCGGGGCGGCGGACATGGCCGGAAGCTAGGGGCGGTGCGGGGCGGGCGCAATCGCAGGACGCGGCTGGGTAGCAAGATAGCAAGGCCTTCTTTTTTGAAAAAAAGAAGCAAAAAACTTTTGTCAGCGCTGTCGCGGACCTCTCCGCAGCAAGTACCCCAGGAGCAAAAGTCTTTTTGTTATTTTCTTCAAAAAAGAACTGCTTGCCTTTTTCTTGCTATCAAGCCGGCGCCATCAGCCCGCGAGTGCCAGATCGAGCAGGCCAGCGACATCACCGCTGCAATCCGGGCTGGCGAGGACGTCGTCGAGCCGCCCGTCGATGAGCAGCATGGCGAAGCCGTGCACGACGGACCACTGGCCGACGGCCCGGCCCAAGCCGGCGAGGTGCGTGGCGGGAAGCGGGGGGGGGCCCGGCCCCCCCCCCGCGCGGCGCCCGGCGCCGGGCCGCCCCCCCCCCCCCGCCGGCC
>CAXUIR010000081.1:2542-8786 GCA_964251005.1 uncultured Acetobacteraceae bacterium
GCCGGCGAGGTGCGTCGCGGGAAGCGGCGCAGCGCCGGCCGCACCGGCGCTGCGCATCAGGCTGCGTGACGCAGCACCCGCGGCTTCGGCCAAGGCGGGCCGGGTGAAATCCAGCCGCTCGGACCGGAACATCAGCAGGAACATGGCGGTCTCCGCACGCGCGAAGCCGACATAGGCGTGCGCGGTGGCGTTGGGGATGCTGCGCGCGCCGGGGTTGTCCTGCGCCCGGACCAGCGCGTCGTTGAACATCCGGTAGCCTACGGCGGCAAGTTCGCTGAGCAGGCCCGAGAGGTCGCCGAAATGCGGGGCTGGCGCCATGTGGGAGACGCCGACGCGGCGGGCGACCGCGCGCAGCGTCAGGGCGGGCAGGCCTTCGTCGCGCAGTATCTCGCCCGCCGCGAGCAGGAGCGCAGGCTTCAGGTCACCGTGGTGGTAGGGCCGCTTCACGCCACGGGTCTTAGCAGCCGGCATGCAGCGCGCCGAGCAAACTTTACGCTGGACAGATCCGTGCCAACGGCGTATCCCGATATCTATACACTGTATAGAATGAGGCGCACCGATGGACTTCGACAACCGCGCTCCCGTGACGCAGGAGAGCGCCTGGCAGGCCGTGCCGGTGACCGGGCAGCTTCCGCAAGGGCTGCGCGGCACGCTGTTCCGCAACGGCCCGAACCCGCTCCATCCCGCGCCCGGCGCCCACTGGTTCTTCGGTGACGGGATGATCCACGCGTTCCGCATCAGCAACGCCGGGGTGGAGTACGCCAACCGGTGGGTGCGGACCGCGTCCTGGGCGGAGGCCGCCGGGCAAGGCGGCGCGGCACGGCCGGCAGGGCGCGCCAACACCAACATACTCGCGCACGCCAACCGCCTGCTGGCGCTGGAGGAACAGCATCTGCCGGTGGCGATCGATCCGGTGTCGCTCGCGACCCACGGCGCGGTCGATTTCGCCGGCGGGCTGGCGGCAGGGCCGTTCACCGCACATCCGAAGCACGACCCGCAGACCGGCGAGCTGGTGTTCTTCGGCTACGGCGTCGGGTCGGTGTTCAACGCCATGATCCGGATCGGCACGCTGGACGCGACCGGGCGGGTGGTCCGATGCGAGGTGGCGACGGCACCCTACGCGGCGATGGTGCACGACTTCGCGCTGACCGAGCGGTTCGTGGTGATCCCGCTGTTCCCGCTGATCATGGACCCGGCGTCCGGCCCGGTGTGGCACGAGGAGCGCGGCTGCTTCCTGGGCGTGATGGACCGGCAAGCCGGGCCGGGCAGCCTGCGGTGGGTGCGGGCGCCGGCCGGCTTCGCCTTCCACGTCATGAACGCGTGGGACGAGGACGGTGTGGTATCGATCGACATGATGCTGTCGGCGGTGCCGCCGCTGTTCGCCGGGCCGTCCGGCGCCCCGCTCAAGCACGCACCCGCACGACTGACGCGCTGGAGCCTGGACACGCGCGATCCGCACGCGCCGGTGGCGAGCCGGCAGCTGAGCGGCCTCGACGGCGAGTTCCCGCGCATCGACGAGCGTTTCGCCGGCCGGCGCTACCGGCACGGTTTCTTCACCACCGGCGGCGCGATCTGCCACCACGACGACGCGGACGGGCGGGAGCACCTCTACGTCCTGCCGGCAGGCGAGGCCGCGTCCGAGCCGGTGTTCGTGACCCGCGGCCCAAGTGAGGGCGACGGTTGGCTGCTGTGCGTGCTGTTCCGCCAGCAAACCAGGCGGTCCGAACTCGTGATCCTCGATGCGACGGACGTCGCGGCCGGTCCGGTGGCGCAGGTCTCGTTGCCCTGCCGGGTTCCCGCCGGCTTCCACGGCAACTGGGTGGGAGAGGCGGCATGAACGGCGTCAAGACGGCCGAGGCGGGCAGGCGGGCCGGCGGCAAGCGGGCGTTCGCGATCGACATCGTGCTGAACATAGTGCTGCCCTACGCCGCCTACGTCGCGCTGAGGCACGCGGGGCAGAGCGACGGGCGGGCGCTGGTCCTGAGTTCCGTCCTGCCCGCCATCGGGGCGCTGAGCAGCCTGGTCCAGCGGCGGCGGATCAACGCGCTTTCGCTGCTGGTGATCCTGGCGACGGCGCTGAGCCTGCTGGCGGTTGCGCTGTCAGGCTCGGCATGGTTCGCGCTGATCCGGCCGTCGTTCGTGACCGGACTGATCGCGTGCGTGTTCCTGGCCTCGCTCGCGCTGCAGCGGCCGGCACTGTTCTACCTGGCGCGCGACACGACTTGCCCGACGCAGGCGGCAGCAATCGCGTTCGAAGCGAAATGGGCGTCGGCGGTCTTCCGCCGTACGATGCGCCGGCTGACGTTGGTCTGGGCGGTCTTCCTCGGTGGCGAGGCGGCGCTGCGGGTGGCAGTTGCGGCCATCTGGCCGAATCCCACCGTGGTGGCGGTGTCACATATTCTTTGGGTCGTGTTGCCGATCCTCCTCGTTCGCTGGAGCATCCGTGCAGGCGCGACGTGGGCGGCGACGGCAGGTAGCAACCCGCGATGATGATTGTTTGATAGCCGGAAGGCAAGGCAAGGCCTTCTTTTCTGAAGAAAAGAAGCAACAGACTTTTGCTCCCCTCGCATTTTCAGCGCGCGTGTTTGTCCGGGAAGACCCGACTGCTGCAAATGCGGAGGAACAAAAGTTTTTTGCTTCTTTTTTTCAAAAAAGAAGGCCTTGCTTCCTATCCCGCCTCGCAAGAGGGTGGCGTACCCTGAACCAGGGCTGCTGCCCGCCTAGCCGCCCAACCCCGCCAGCAGCACGCAATTCAACGCAAGCGTCGCCAGCGTCGCCACCCAGGCGAGCGCCAACACCCACGGCCCGGTCACCATCTCGCCCATCACGTCCGCGCGTCGCGTCAGCAGCAGCATCGCCACCATCGGCACCGGCAGCACCAGGCTCAACACAACCTGGCTGATCACCAGGCTGCTCGTGGCGTTGTATCCGGCGCCCACCACGACGAACGCCGGGATCATCGTCACCGCACGGCGCACCCACACGGGGATGCGCCAGCCGACGAAGCCCTGCATGATCACCTGCCCCGCCATGGTGCCCACCACCGAGCTGGAGATGCCAGACGCCATCAAGGAAACCAGAAAGATCCCCGCCGCGGCGGCGCCGAACAGCGGCACCAGCGTGTGGTAGGCGGCGCCGATCTCGGCCACCTCACGATGGCCCGCATGAAAGGCGCGCGCCGCCATCATCACCATCGCCGCGTTGACGATGCCGGCCAGCGTCAGTGCGGCCACCACTTCGCGGTTGGAGTAGCGCACCAGCTGCATCCGTTCGGGCAAGCTGCGCGCCGGCGCGCGGTCCTGCGTCAGCCCGGAATGCAGGTAGATCGCGTGCGGCATCACCGTGGCGCCGACGATGCCCACCGCCAGCAGCATCGCGTTGTGGTCGGCGATGTGCGGCACCGCCATGCCCAAGCCGGCGGCCCACCAGTTGGGCGGGGCCACCACCAGCTCCACCACGTAGCAGGCACCGATCACCCCCACGAGCCCGCCGATCGCCAGCTCCAGCGGCCGGAACCCGTGCCGGTCCAGCGACAGGATGGCGTAGGTGAGGATTGCGGTTGCCACCATGCCGGCGAGCAACGGCAGGTGCAGCAGCAGCGACAAACCAATGGCACCGCCGAGGAACTCGGCCAGGTCGGTGGCCATGGCGGCCACTTCGCTGACCGCCCACATCGCCAATACCACGGGCCGCGGAAAGTGCGCGCGGCACAGCTCGGCGAGGTTGCGGTTGGTGACGATGCCCAGCCTGGCCGAGAGCGACTGGAACAGCATCGCCACCAGGTTCGCCAGCACCACCACCCACAACAGGCTGTAGCCGTAGCGCGCGCCGGCCTGGATGTTGGTGGCGAAGTTGCCCGGGTCGATGTAGGCGACGCTGGCCACCACGGCGGGCCCGGCGAACGGCAGGATGGCGCGCAGGCCACGGCGGCGGCCGTCCAGCACCTCGCGTATCGCCTCGGTGGTCGCGGCGCTCATGCTCATGTAACCATCATGTAGTCTGGGCTACACATTGGGCAATGGGCTACCACCAATCGAAGCGAGGAAGCCCGGGCGAGGACGCCCGCTTTCCGCACAACCCCGTTACCTTGGGTGCGCGTTGGACAGGACATCCGGGCTGAACCCGCAGGAAGCGACCCAGGCCAGACGGTTCGGCCGTGCACGCCAGGCCCAATCGGCCGCGGTGATGGAGGATTATGCCGAACTGATTGCCGACCTGCTGAGCACCAGCGGCGAGGCGCGCCCCACCGACATCGCGCGACGCCTGGGAGTGAGCCACGTCACCGTGGTCAAGGCGATCACCCGGCTGAAGCGCGAGGGCCTGGCTACCGCGCAGCCCTACCGCGGCGTGTTCCTGACAGCGGCCGGCGAGGCGTTGGCCGCCCGGGTGCGCGCGCGGCACCGCCTGGTGGTGGATTTGCTGCTGGCAGTCGGCGTCTCCCGCGAGGACGCCGAGAACGACGCGGAGGGCATCGAACACCACGTCTCGCCGGCGACCTTGGAGGCGTTTGCCCGCTTTTTGAAATCGGGCTGAGCAAGCAAGCAAGCGGTTCTTTTTTGAAAAAAAGAACCAAAAAACTTTTGCTCCTCGGGTACACGCTGCGGGGGACTCTGCGACAGTAGGGATGAAAGTTTTTTGCTGCCTTTTTTCAAAAAAGCAGGCCTTGCTTGCTTGTCAGGCGCTACTCACCCTGATGGTCCTCGCGGCCCGCAGCAGTTGTTTACGGACGGAAACTGACGCCTTCAATCGGCCGCGCTTGCCGCTATATTCACGCCGATGCCCGACAGCTCGCCAAGCCTCGACCTCAGCCTGCATGGCTCCATCCACGAGGTCGACCCCGGCGACTGGGACCTCTGCGCCGGCCCGGACAACCCTTTCGTCAGCCACGCTTTTCTGGCCGCCGTGGAGGACAGCGGCTCGGCCGGTGCGCGCACGGGCTGGCTGCCGCGCCACGCCGTGCTGCGCGACACCGGCGGACGTGTGGTCGCCTGCGCGCCAATGTACGCCAAGGGCCACAGCTACGGAGAGTACGTCTTCGACCATGGCTGGGCGCGCGCTTACGAGCAGGCCGGCGGCGACTACTACCCGAAGCTGCAGGTCGCCGCCCCGTTCAGCCCGGTGACCGGCCCGCGCCTGCTGGTGCGGCCGGGCAACGCGCTCGGGCAGTCGGCGTTGGCGGCCGGCCTGGTGCAGGCCTGCCGCGAGCTGAAACTAAGTTCCGTCCACGTGACGTTCTGCACCCAGGACGAATGGGCGGCGCTGGGCGAAGGCGACTGGCTGCAGCGCTTGGGCGTGCAATACCACTGGCAGAATGACGGCTACGCGAGCTTCGACGACTTCCTCGCCGCGCTGAGTTCGCGCAAGCGAAAGTCGCTGCGGCGGGAACGGCGCGACGCCAACGCCTGCGGCCTGGTGTTCCACACGCTGCGCGGCAGCCAGATCACGCAAGCGCATTGGAAGGCGTTCTACCGCTTTTACGAGAGCACCGTGGATCGCAAATGGGGCAGCGCATATTTGACAGCAAAGTTCTTCCCGCTGCTCTCGCAATACCTGGGCGACCGAGTCGTGCTGATGCTGGCCGAACACAAGGGCAAGCTGGTGGCGGGCGCGCTGAACCTCGCCGGCACCGACACGCTGTTCGGCCGCAACTGGGGCTGCCTTGGCGACTTTCCCTTCCTGCACTTCGAACTCTGCTACTACCGCGCCATCGACTTCGCCATCGAGCACAAGCTGAAGACAGTGGAGGCCGGCGCGCAGGGGGAGCACAAGATCCAGCGCGGCTACCTGCCGTCGGCAACCTACTCGGCCCACTTCATCGCCCATCCGGGCCTGCGCAGCGCCATCGCCAGCCACCTGGAACGGGAGCGGCCGGCGGTGCAGGCGGAAATGGAAGCGCTAATGGAGATGTCGCCCTTTCGGCACGGTGACGGGTGACGGTTGACTGAAACGAAGACAAGGCAAGCGGTTCTTTTTTGAAAAAAAGAACCAAAAAACTTTTGTTCTCTTGGGTGGGCGCTGAGGGAAATTCCGCGACAGCCGAACCCAAGTTTTTGCTGCTTCTTTAAAAGAGTCAGTCTCCGCCTTCCTTGCTGAAGTTAACGATATCGGCTCCAGGCCTGCGCCCGCTCTGGTGAAAGCAAGCCAAGCTTTCTTGAAAGAGGACAAAGATCCCGGCCCTGCTGTCGCATAGTTTCCGCCAGCGCCCACCACGAGAGCAAAAGTTTTTTGGTTCTTTTTTTCAAAA
>CAXUIR010000082.1:0-8750 GCA_964251005.1 uncultured Acetobacteraceae bacterium
GGGAACAAAAGTTTTTTGGTTCTTTTTTTCAAAAAAGAACTGCTTGCTTGCTTTCACTTCTCACCCGCCTGCGCCGTACGCCCACGCACCAAAGCCTCCGGATGCCGATCCAGAAAGTCAGCCAGCAGCCGGATGCTGCGCGCCGCGTCGTTCACCTGGTCCAGAACGCGCGAGATCCCGTGCTGGAAGTCCGAGTTGCCGCCGTAGCCGCCCTCGCCCAGCGCAGCGTTGGCACGCTCGACGGCCTGCTGCAGCTCGGCACTGATCTTCGGCAGGCGTTGCAGCAGTGGCCCCGCACCCTGGTCGGCGCGGCGCACTAAATGCTGCACGTCGGTCAGCGTGTCGGAGAGCTTCTGCAGCGCGTTGCGCACCTCCGGCCCGCCGACCACGTGGTTCAGCGAGGCCAGTGTGTCGTTGAGGTTGCGGCCGATCTGCTCGAAGGGGATCTTGTCGAGCTTGGTGGCGATGTCGCTGAGCGACGTGGTGATGTTGTCGATCCCGCCGTTCTGGCTCGGCATCACCAGCGCATCGCCTTCCTGCGTTACCGGCGCGTCCGTCGCGTTCGGCACGTATTCCAGCGCGATCATCTTCTGCCCGGTGACGAAGTTGCTCGACTCCAGCACCGCGCGCATGCCCTGGCGCACCAACTGGCTGGTGACGATGTGCGGGTCGGCCTGCACGCCCTCGCTGTTCGACTCGAACACCCGCTCCGGCTGGAGGTCGTAGGTGACGCGTGCGCGTATCCGCTTGCCGCCAGGGTCCAGCACCAGCTTCACGTCGTCCACCGCGCCGATCTGGATGCCGAAGACGTCCACCGGCGAACCGCGGGCCAGGCCGCCCACCGAACTGGTGAAATACGTCACGAACGGGATCTTGCGGGTGAAGCCGGCCGCGTCGGCGTCGGATTTGTCGTCGTACAGCTTGAACTGCATGTCGCCGGCGGCCACCGGCACGGACTGGCCCTCGTGCGGCGTCTCGAAGGCTACACCGCCGGACAGCAGCGCCTGCAACGATTCGAGTTCGACATGCACGCCCTGGCCGCCGAGGTTTACTTCCACGCCCGAGGCGTTCCAGAAATGCGTGTTCTGGTGGACGAACTTGTCGAACGGCTTGCGCACGTACACGTTGATCGTCACCGGGCCGAGCCCGTCGCCGAGGTCGTAGCTGAGCACCTCGCCCACGTTGACGTCGCGGTAGAACATCGGCGAACCGGGCCCGAGCGAGCCCAGCCGCGCCGCTTTCAGCACGTAGCTGCTGCCCGGCTCGTCCGACCGGCGTCCCGGTGGCTCCTCCAGCCCGGTGTAAGTCGTCTGCTCCTTGCCGCCCGGCGCGCCGGGATCCACCTCGATGTATGCGCCGGAGACCAGGGTCTCCAGCCCGGAAATGTCGCCGGCGGATAGCCGGGGGCGCACCACCCAAAACCGAGCGTGGTCGGTGAGGATCTTGTCACCCTGGCGGTTCATCCGGACGTGCACTTCGACGTGGCTGAGGTCGCGGGAGAGCACCACGCTCTCCACCATGCCCAGCGCCACCGCCTTGTGCTCGACCTGCGTCTGCTGCGCGCTGATGCCGTCGCCGGACTTGAAGCTGATGGTGATCAGCGGCCCGCGGTCGGCCAGGTTGTTGATCATCAGGTAGACCGCGATGCCGCCGGCGACGATCAGCACCAGCCAGGTCAGCGAGAAGCGTCGGCCGCGGCGCATGACCGCGTCGGGCGCGCGGGGCAGGCTGCCGCTCACGCCGCGTGCGCCTGGGACGCCTGGCGCAATTGCGCGCGCCGCCCGGGCGCCAGGTCCTCGGAGTCGAGGTCGTGCCCGGCGGATGCTGCGGCGTCCCACATCAGCCTCGGATCGAAGCTGGCGGCGGCGAACATCGTCAGCACCACCACGGAGGCAAAGGCGATGGCGCCGATGCCGGGAAGCACCGTCGCCACGAAGCCCAGGCGCACCAAAGCGACAAGGATGGTCAGCATGAACACGTCGATCATCGACCAGCGGCCGATGCTGTCAACGAAGCGATACAGCCGCGTGCGTTCGTGCAGCCAGGTGACCGAGCCTTCGCCCGTCATCGCCAGCATGGTGAACAGCGCCACCAGCTTGAACAGCGGCACGATGATGCTCGCCAACAGCACCAGCAGGGCGAGCGGCCACATATGCGCCTCCGCCAGTTCGGCAACGCCACCCAAGATGGTGCTGGGCTCGCCACGGCCGAAGCGGATCAGGGTGAGGATCGGGTAGATGTTGGCCGGCAGGTACAGGCAGACGGCAGAGCCGGCCAGTGCCCAGCAACGCGCCAGGCTCTGCGGCTTGCGGCGGCGCAGGCGGCTGTGGCAGCGCGGGCAGCGGCTGCGCTCGCGCGCGTAGAGCACCAGCCGGCAGCAATCGCAGCCGATCAGCCCGTGCTGCGGCTGCGGCGGCAGCTGCGCGGTCAGGCCGGCCGCCTCCATCGCCCCCCAAACGTCCTCGTGGTCCAGCTCCACGTCGGCGGTCACCATGCACAGCATCACGCCGCCGAGCGCGTAGAGCGCCGGGCCCACTTCCACCGTGGCGATCGCCTGCAGCCGTGTGTAGGCGACAAAGGCGCCGAGCAGGAACACCTCCACCATCGACCACGGTCGCAGGCTCTCCACCCAGGAATACAGGGCGGGCAGGAAGCGCGGCGGCGCCGGCGTGCGCAGGCCGAGAAGCACCGTCAGGATCAGCAGCAACTGGATGAACGGCACGGCGATCAGGGTGACCAGCACCACCACGCTGATCTCCCACTCCCCGTGGGTGCCCAGCTGGGCCGGGCCGGTGAACAGGGTCGCCTGATACAGCCGGCCGACCGAGCGGAGGTCGAGGAAGGGCAGCTGCACGGCGAGCACCAACAGCACGAAAGCGCCGAGGTAGCAGCCGAGCGCACGGGTCAGGCTATCGCGGTGCGCCTTGCGCAGGGTGGCGTTGCAACGGCGGCAGTAGCAGGAATCGCCAGGGGCGAGCGGCGCCACGCGCTGGAACAGTCCGCAATCCTGGCACTCGCGCAGGATAGGTTCGGACATCTCCTCCGGCTCGACGGCGTTGGAAAAGCAGATCTCAGTCATTGAGCGCCCGTAACGCAGCCACACACGCGGTGTTTCTGACCATGCACCCTCGCCACCACATTTCCCCTCCGCGCCAGCCGGGCTAGGGTCGGCACCGCCGATACCGGCCCAGGATGCCCGAGTCGAGGGGCGGATGGTGGTCTGCTACCAGGAGGTGCGTGCTTGTCCAGCGTCTCTCTCGCCCACCGCGCCCACATCATCGTGCTTGGCAACGAGAAGGGCGGCTCGGGCAAGTCCACCACCGCCATGCACCTGATCGTGGGCCTGCTGCGCGACGGCTACAAGGTGGGCGCGGTGGACCTCGACGCCCGGCAGGGGACGCTGTCTGGCTATCTCGCCTCGCGTGCCGCCTACGCCGCACGGCATGGGGTGGAGCTGCCGGTGCCCGACGCGGCCTCGGTCTATCGCAGCGAGATCGACAGCCGGGCCGACGCCGAGGCCGAGGAGCGCAGCCAACTGGAGGCGGCCATCGCCCGGCTGTCGGCCGGGTGCGAGGTGATCGTCATCGACTGCCCGGGTGCGGACACCAACCTCGCGCGCCTGGCGCATGCGAGTGCGGACACGCTGATCACACCAATCAACGACAGCTTCGTGGATTTCGCCATGCTGGCGCGGGTGGACCCGGACAACCACGCGGTGATCAACCCCAGCATCTACAGCGAGATGGTGTGGGAGGCGCGCAAGCGCCGTTTCGCGCGCGACCGCACGCGGATCGACTGGATCGTCATGCGCAACCGCATGGGCAGCACGGAGATGCGCAACAAGCGCGACGTGGGTGCGACGCTGGAGACGCTGGCCAAGCGGATCGGCTTTCGCACGGTGAAGGGGTTCGGCGAGCGGGTGATCTACCGCGAGCTGTACCTGCAGGGGCTGACGCTGATGGACGTGCGCGAGGCCGGGCTGCAGATCCAGCTGGGGATGAGCCACATCGCGGCGCGCGCCGAGGTGCGGGCGCTGCTCTCGGCGATCCGCAAGCCGGCGCCGCGGGGGGTGCCGGTGGCTGACGCGGTGGCCTGAAGGTGGGCGGAGTTGCGAGCGCCGGTTGGCTCTTGTATGGACTGGCTAGGCTCAGGCCGGCGTAGCTCAGGGGTAGAGCAACTGATTCGTAATCAGTAGGTCCACAGTTCGATTCTGTGCGCCGGCACCAGCGAACTCCAACGGCTTATATCCGCAGCCATGGGCTCGCGAACGTTCGGCAAGGAAGGCAAGCCTGCTTTTTTGAAAAAAACAGCAAAAAACTTCTGGTTCTGCTGTCGCGGTTTTTCCTCAGCGCGTACATCAGGAGACAAAAGTTTTTTGGTTCTTTTTTTTGAAATAAAAACTGCTTGCTTGCGTGTCGCCGGCCGAGATTAAACTGCTGTCAGGATCATACCAGCGCGCGTTGAGGCTGACACAGAGAAAGAAAGCAGTCCTTTTTTGAAAAAAAGGACCAAAAAACTTTTGTCCCCACGCCTGCATCGGCAGAGGGATACTGATGCAAGCATACACCGGCAGAGCCAGGACTCACCGTGGCGCAGGCGTGGAAGCAAAAGTTTTTTGCTTCTTTTTTGCAAAAAAGAAGGCCTTCCTTGCCTTGCAAATGTCCGCCTGGACGGGGGCTGATATCCTATCAATCGGCCCTGATGCTGACACTCGGAAAGCAAGTAGTCGTTCTTGCGATCAGCGACCGAAACCGTTGACTCCGCTGTCGCGCGCGTTTCGTAAACGGCCGCGACAGCGAATACGAAAGTTTCAGCTTCTTTTTCCCAAAAGAGAAAGCCTTGCTTCCTTCAGAACGGTCGACCTCCCGACCTTGGCGGTATGAGCTAGGTGACGAGGCTGCTCTCGCGAAGGCGCCCACAGACAGAACAGACCGCCGCCCGCAGGCGCGACATCGGCCCGGTTTTCGCGAACAACCAACTCTCTTCGAGCGAACATCCGCACGACGATTACGGCGGCGGAGCAAGCAACGCAAGCCGCGTCAGGCTAACCTGAGCGTGTCCTGCAACCCTGGCGCTGGCTCTGCCCGCGGAAATCGCACGCTGAAGACTGTGCCGTCCATCTCCGAAGAGGTTACCTCGATGGTTCCGCCGTGAGCCACGACGACCTCTTTGGTAATGTAGAGTCCTAAACCGAGATTGCCTGCCGATGCTAGAACGTCGTCGTTCGGTGCACCCCGAGTCAGTGGATCGAATATCTTGCCTATTATCTCGGGGGGGATCGGCACCCCCTCATTACGCACCGACACCGTTACCGCTGCGGGTTCGTCGCCTTTCACGTCCACCCCGATAGGAGAGCCCTGGAAGCCATACTGAATTGCGTTGCCGAGGAGGTTCGAGAAGACCTGTCCGATGCGAGCCTTGTCCCACTCGCCCGCCAAATTTCCGGAGAGACTGAGTTCGATCTCCCGGGTCGGATTGATAACCCTGACTTCGTCGACGACCTGCCGAGCTACGAAGCCGATGTTCATCGTGCCTCGGATGACCGGAAGCCCGGCCCCAAAACGCGCACGCGTTACGTCCAGCAGCTTGTCGATCAGCTCGCCCATCCGGTGGGTGCTCTCGATAACCTTGGCGATGAGCATCGTCTGCCGTGCGTTCATTGTCCCCATGTGCAAGGCGAGTTCCGCCGACAACAAGGTTGCTTGAACCGGGCCACGAAGATCGTGCCCCAGTATCCCGAGCACCAAATCCTTCGATTGTGCAACCTTCTTCGTATAGAAATTGACTGACTCGGCCAGTTCCTGGTCGATAGCCTCGTTGAACCTGGTTATGTCGGCGATGTCTTGCGTGTCGAACGCGGGGCTGGTTCTACCCCACAATCTCAGAATGCTCGCCCGCAGCGCGCGATACTCCGAGGCCATCTGCCCGATATCGAACCCGCCGGCGAACCTCAAGGCCGCATGTGTTTGGGCTGCCGACTCTGCCTCGTCTTTGTCTCCGTATGACTTTGTCTTCTGCTCCTCTGACGTCTGCGGTTTTTTCCATGTCGGGAACAACGAACGCAAGAATTTGGTGTATGTGATCACGCAAAGCGAGCGGTGTCATGCCGGCAGAGGACGGGGTCAACGATCTTGCGAAAGTCTCCCACTCTCCGATGATGAGTTCGGTATTCTCACGGATGAAACGTGGAAGCCGTTTAGCATCGCTCCCGGAGCCGCCGGGTTTCAGCGTGACGACTTGCGCCGATTGGGAGGCAGCAGCTGCGTCTTCCTGCATTGTGGCCGTCCTCTGATAGGGTCCGATCCGGGCAAACGGCCGAGCAGAGCGGACGCCTTGGTGAAATCACGCGGCATCGGGCATGCAGGCAGACCGTATCGTTAAACGCTAGCACAGCTACGTAGTCGAACATAGGCGTTTGACAGGCGTGAGCCACACCTCCAACCCTACCGGGTAGGAAATAGTTTCTGCAAAGCGTCCATTATTTGGACAAGCCGGTATGGCTTGCGCACGAATACTGCTGGCGGCTGCAGCGAAGCCAGCCGATCCGCCAGCTCACGCTCGAAGCCCGACGCGATGAGGATAGGCGTCGTCGGGCATATCGAGCGTGCGTGAGCCGCTATGTCCAGGCCGTCCACGGGACCGTGCAAGTCCACGTCGCTGAAAACAAGGTCGAAACGGCGGAGGCCCAACAAGGCGGTAGCCTCGCCGCCCGTCTTGGCTTCGGTGACCTCAAAGCCTTCCTCCTGGAGGAAGGCAGCGATCAACGCGCGTATCGAACCATCGTCCTCGACAAGCAAGACCTGGATTGTCGCAGCTTGCCGCTTCATTGACCCTCGACGGCTCGGTCGTGACCACTCGGTATGTAGTACCAGCACGCTTCGAAGCTGGTATATAAGAAGCAAGCAGTCTTTTTTTGAAGAAAAGGACCAAAAACCGTTATTCCCACGCTCGCATCAAGGCGAGGGATATCAATGCAAACAGACATGCCGGCAGAACCAGGCCTCACCGTGGCGCAATCGTCGGAATAAAAGTTTTTTGCTTCTTTCTTTCAAAAAAGAAGGCCTTTTTTTCTTTGCGAACGTCAGCCTCAACGCTGACGGTCGCAATCCGCGGCCCAGGACACACGCCGCAAGAGCGACCCACGAGAAGGTCGCACGGCTTCTCCACCCTGGCATCGTTGAGCGCTGCATTCGGCGGACGAAGGTCCTGTCGGCAGGACAAGGTAAAACCAGGGAAAGTCAGTCTCAGCCTGCGACTAGCTTACCGGACGCAAGCCAGCTCGACTCGCCTCCTGGTGCCGCGGCAGTCGGTTGCGCGGCCGGCTTGGTCACCTTCAGCACCGGGCCACTTGCGTTCACCGTCCGGGCGAAAACCTCTGTCATTGCCTCAGACGGCGCCGTGCCGGTCAGCACACAACTGTGCGAGCGGTCTCGTCACAACAACACCAAATCATCCCGGTGAACCAGCTCGTCGCGCCCGCGCCAGCCGAGCACCGCCTCGATCTGGTCCGAGCGATGGCCGGCCACACGCGCCGCGTCTACCGACCCGTAGGACGTGACCCCCTGCGCCAGGCGTTCGCCCGCCGGCCCCAACACCAGCACTGCGTCGCCGCGCGCGAACTCCCCCTGCACGCCGCGCACGCCGGCGGGCAGCAGCGAACTGCCGGCCACCAGCGCGCGGGCGGCGCCGGAATCCACCGTGTAGCTGCCCGCCGGTTGCAGGCTGCCGGCAATCCAGCGCTTGCGGGCTGAACGGCCCTCCGCGGCCGGCAGGAACCAGGTACAGCGCGCGCCCGCGGCCAGGGCGGCAAGCGGACGGTCGCGGTGGCCCAACGCGATGGCCATGGCGGTGCCCGCCTGGGTGGCAATGCGGGCGGCAATCAGCTTGGTGCGCATGCCGCCGGACGAGTAGAACGATGGCGGGTCGCCGCCCATCGCCTCTACCTCTTGGGTAAGCTGCTCCACCACGGCCAGGTGGCGCGCGTGCGGGTTCGCCTTGGGATCGGCGGTGTAGAGCCCGTCGATGTCGGAGAGCAGGACCAGCTGGTCCGCCTGCACCATCTCGGCCACCCGTGCTGCGAGCCGGTCGTTGTCGCCGAAACGGATCTCCGCGGTGGCCACGCTGTCGTTCTCGTTGATGACCGGCACGCAACCCATCGCCAGCAGCGTGCGCAAGGTGGCGCGCGCGTTGAGGTAGCGGCGCCGGTCCTCGGTGTCGCCCAACGTCAGCAGCAGCTGCGCCGCCACCATGCCGTGCGCCGCCAACGCCTGGCTCCACGCCTGCGCCAGGCGGCTCTGCCCCTCCGCGGCGGCGGCCTGCTGCTCCCCCCCCCCCCGGCGCGGCTGGGTCAGGCCGAGCGCGCGCCGCGCCAGGGCGATGGCCCCGGAGGAGACCACGATGACCTGCGTGCCGCGCCGGCGGGCGGCGGCGAGGTCGGCGGCCAGGCCGTCCAGCCAGGCCTCGCGCGGGGCAGCACGGGCGGCGTCCACCACCAGGGCGCTGCCCAGCTTAACGACTAGGAGGCGGGCATCCTGCAGGCTGGGCGGCATCGGACTGTGCGACATCCTCATCTCGACGGGCGCGGTGACCGGAACGGCTGCTTGCGCCGGGCGAGGGCGCCGCAACCGGCATGGGTGGTCTGCTCGGCTGGGCAATGATTCGTGCAGGCGTCGGCGGAAAGCAAGGCAAGCGGTTCTTTTTTAGGGTCTGTCGAGATTCAACGCGAGTTCACGAGTGCTGCGGCCAGGGAG
>CAXUIR010000083.1:0-8679 GCA_964251005.1 uncultured Acetobacteraceae bacterium
CGCCGCCGCGGGCGTAGATGTCGCCGACCATGGCGGCGGCCTCGCGATCGCCGGCGTTGGCCGCGCGGCGCAACCAGGATTCGCCCTCGACGGGGTTGCGCGGCACGCCGCGGCCTTCCAGCAGAGCGAGCCCCCAGCGGGCCTGGCCGCTGCGCACGTTCTTCTCGGCGGCGGCCTTGTAGAAGGTGGCGGCGGCCTCGATGTTCGCGGCGACGCCGGCGCCGCGCTCGTGCATGCCGCCGAGCAAATAGAGGGCGGTGGGCAGGCCGGCATCGGCGGCCTTTTTCAGCACCGCGGCGGCCGATGCGTGGCCTGCCTGGTCGGTGGCGCCGCGCAGCAGCGACAGGCCGCGGCCGAGATGGCCTTGCGGGCAGTTCGCCGCCGCCGAGCGGTCGTACCACTGGTCGGCCTCGGCGAGGTTGCGCAGATGGTCCGGGCCGGAGGTCAGGATGTAGCCGAGCAGGGCCTGCGCCTCGGCGGATCCGCCCTCGGCACCCTGGCGCGCCCACTTCATGGCGGCGGGGAAGTCGGGCTCGTCGGTGGCGGGGCCTACGCCGCGGATGAACAGCGGGCTGCCCGGGGTGGCCTTGGTGCCCTTGCCGGCCAGCCCGTAGAGGAACAGCGTGGCGAGAAGGGTCTGCGCTTCCACCCAGCCGGCCTGGGCGGCACGTTCCAGCCAGGCCGAGCCGTCCCTGCGGCTGACCGGCACGCCGGAACCCTTTAGGTAGGCACGGCCGACCCAGAACTGGGCTTCCGGCAGGCCGGCCCGGGCGGCCCTGCTGAACAGGGTGAACGCCCGGCGGTGCTGGCCGGCTTCGTCGAGCTGGATGGCACGCTTGAGAGCAGCGGTGGGCGAGCCTGCCGAAACGATCCGGTCGATAAGCGTCAGCATGCCTGTGCGTCGGTCCTGCTCTGCCTTGGCTGCGCCGAGCGCAGGAAGGTTACTGAAGCGTTTAGGTTAGGGGAAGGAAGCGAGCGTAAGCGCTTCTTTTTTGAAAAAAAGAAGCAAAAAACTTTTGCTCCTGCTGTCGCGGAGTCTCCCTCAGCGTGCACTTCAGGAGGCAAAAGTTTTTTGGTTCTTTTTTCAAAAAAGAACTGCTTGCCTAGTCTTTCAGCTCGGCTCCCGCATGCCCTCCTTCACGACCGGCATCAACCGCTCGATCAGGTAGTCCCAAATCGTCCGTTCGCCGACCTTGATGTCCGCCTCCACCGGCATGCCGGGCACAATGCGTGTGTCTTTGGAAATGTGACGCAGCGCCAAGCGGTCCAGCGTCACCCGCACGTCGTAGAAGTAGGGACTGAGCGGCGTCTGCCCGGTGAACACCGAGTCCGACGCGGTGCCGGCGCTCGATGCGCCGGCCGAACTGCTCGCCGAGCCGGTGAGGAAACTGTCCGAGCTGACCATGCGCACGGACCCTTCGCCGCTGCCGAACTCGGTGGACGGGAAGGTGGTGAACTTGAGCGATACCGGCATGCCGTTGGTGACGAAACCGGTCTCGCTGGCGTCCGCCTGGGCGTCGATCTCCAAAGGCGCGTTCAACGGCACCAGGGTGAAGAAGGTCTGCCCGGCTTGCAGCACCGAGCCGACCGAGACGGAGGCGACCGACAGCACGGTGGCGTCCTGCTCGGCCCGCAGGTCGATCAGCTTGCTGTTCAACGCCGCGTGCTCGAGCTGGTCGCGGTAGGTGGCGAGCTGCACCGAGTCGCTGGTGATGGTTTGCGAGACGTCGGCGAACCATTGCTGGTTGTAGTTGTCGAGCTGCCCCTTCAGGGCGGCGACGTTCTGCCGCGCGTTCTCCGATTGCTGCACGCTGGTCAGCACCTGGCGCTCTGCCTCGAGCCGGGCGTTGACCGCGGTGAGCGTGTCGATGCGGCTGCCGACCTGGTCGTGCTCCAGCTGGACGCGCATCTTCTCGACGTCCACCGCGACGCCGGTCTCCTTGGCGTACTGACGGATGTCGGCATCGGCCTGGGCCTGCAGGGCGCGCTGGGCGTCGATCTGGCCCTGGTAGTAGCGCAGCTCCGCCTCACGGGCCGACGCGCGCTGGGCGAAGATGCCTTCCTGCACCAGAGCACCCGGGCTCAGCTGGCGCGGACGGTAGGCGACCTGGCGGTTCTCGGCGTTCAGCCGGTCAATTTCCGTCGCATAGCGGTCCACCTGGTCGAGAGCCGCGGTGCTGTCGGCGGTGGTCAGCGTCGGGTCGAGCTGGGCCAGCAGCTGGCCCTTGTGGACCACGTCTCCGGCGGAGACGGCGATGGTCTTGACGACCGAGGTGTTCAGCGGCTGGACCACCAAGTCGGGCGTCATCGAGATGACCTTGCCCTGGGCGACCACGATGCGGTCGATGTGGAGCACGGCGAACAGCACCAGGATGACCAGCACCATTGTGGAGATGATCAGCACCGCGCTGCGCGCGGCGGGGATGGGCCTGGTCGCCGCCAGCGCGGTGGACGGCGAGTAGAACTCCAGCATCTCCTGCGGCACCTCGTCGGCGGGCCGGCCGCGGGGGGTTCGCAGCCAGCCCGGCTTGCCGCCGGGCGAACCGGGTGAGGCCTGGCCCGGGCGGGCCGGTTCGGTGGTAGTGACGGACATGGTCTACTCCCCCTGCGCCAGGGCGGCGGCCGCGCGGACCGGGTCGATGTGGCGGTTCTGCTGGTTCCACAGCGTGCGGTAGACCGAGCAGCGGTCCAGCAGCACGTCGTGCGGGGCGACGTCGAGCACGGTGCCGCGGTCGAGCACCATGATCAGATCGCAGTTCACCAGGCTGGACAGACGGTGCGAGACGATCACCATCGTGCGCCCCTTGCCGATGCGGGTGAGGTTGGCGTTGACCAGCGCCTCGCTCTCGGGGTCGAGCGCGGAGGTGGCTTCGTCGAGGATCATGATGCGCGGGTTGGTGATCAGCGCGCGCGCGATAGCCAGGCGCTGGCGCTGACCGCCGGAGATGTTGGCCGACCCCTCCTCAATCCAGGTGTCGTAGCCCTGCGGCATCCGCTCGATGAACTCTTCGGCGCCGGCCAGGCGGGCGGCTCGCACCGCGTCCTCCAGGGTGAGGCCGGCGCGGCCGGCGGTGATGTTGTCGCGGATGGTGCCGCGGAAGAGGAAGTTGTCCTGCAGCACCACGCCGAAGCTGCGGCGAAGGTGGGAGAGGTTGATCTCGCGCAGCTCGGCGCCGTCGATGCGCACGGCGCCAGAATACTCGCGGTTGATGCCCTGCAGCAGGCGGGTGATGGTGGACTTGCCCGAGCCGGAACGGCCGACCAGGCCCAGCATGGTGCCGGGCGGGATGGAGAAGCTGACCTTGTTCAGCGCAGGGCGCTGGCCGAGCGGGTAGGTGAAGGTCACGTCCTCGAACGTCACCTGGCCTTCGAACTGCGGGCGCATGCCGTCGGTCTGCGCGCGCGTCTCGGTCGGGTTGTTCAGGACCTTGGCGATCTGGCCCACCGCGGTGCGGACCTCGTGGAAGTCCTCCATCAGCTTGGCGAAGCCGACCAGCGGGGATGCCACGCGGCCGGAGAGCATCATGAAGGCGATCAGCCCGCCCTTGTCCACGGTGGTGTCGTTCTGCAAAGCGAGGAAGGCACCGAACAGCACCACACCGCGGCCCATGAAGGTCTGCAGCGGGTCGATCAGCGTCTGCGGCCAGTTGCCCAGGCGGCCGGCGGCCAGGCGCCAGCGGCCGGCATCGGCCACACGCTCGTCCCAGATGACCTTCTGCTGCGGCTCGAGCGCCAGCGACTTCACGGTGCGGATGCCGTAGACCGTCTCGCTCATCACCGCGCCCATGCGGTGCTGCGCCTGGATGGCCAGTGCGACCAGCGCGCCCACCGGACGCAGGAACACCATGATGACCAGCGCGATCAGCCCGGCGATGGCCACCGAGACCCAGGCGAGCGTCGGCTCCATGTAGAACATGAAGGGCAGCATCACCAGCAAGGTGAAGCCGTCGAGAAAGGTGTAGAGCAGCTTGCCGGTGAGGAAGTCGCGGATGCGGAACACGTCGCGCAGGCGGGAAATCGTCTCGCCGGCCTGGCTGCGTTCGAAGAATTCGAGCGGCAGGGAGAGCAGCCGGCCGAAGACGTGCAGGTTGAGCCGCACGTCCAGCCGGGCCGACATCACCAGCACCAGTTCGCGCCGCGCCCAGCCGAGCACCATGTCGAAGAACATCATGGTGCCCATGATGGCGACGAGCATCGTGAAGGTGGCCATGCTGTTGTATTCGAGCACGCGGTCGATGGTGCCCATGACAATCAGCGCCGGGATGATCGACAGCGCGGAGAGCACCACCGAGGCGTAGCTGATCTGGGTGAGGAACTTCTTCTCCTCGAGGACCTTGCTGAAGATCCAGCCAAGCGTGAACGGCGCCTCGCCTTCGGCCTGGCCGAACGGGCGCTTGACCAGGATGACGTCGCCGGACCAGGCCTGCTCCAGCCGCAGGCGGTCGACCGCGACCGGCGGGTCGGCGTCTCGCGCGGTGGGGCTTTTCAGCCAGACGATGTCGCGCGCGTGGTCCGCACCCACCACCAGGCCGGCGGTGCCGTCCTTCAGCAGCAGCACCACGGGGGCCGCGTCGCGGAAGCGGAACAGCGCGCGCCAGTTCAGGCGCATGCCGCGGGCCACCATGCCCTGCTCGCGCAGCCAGGCCACCAGGGAGGCGGGCGACGGGTAAGGTTCGCCCGCCGGGCCGCGGAACTCGGACATGTCGAGGTCCACGCCGTGGAACCGGGCGGCGGCGACCACCGCGCGCAACCGGAGTTCCTTTGGCGTGAGGACTTCCGGCACGTCGGTCTCGATCTGGAGGGGCTCGCCGTCAGGGTTCAGGCTGGTCTCTGTCAAGGTCGATCCCTCTGTCTCGCGCGCTGGGTAGCGGGGGTGCCGGCGGATCAAATCACCGTGCACAGGCGCTACGTTCTGGGCTTCTTATCACGGGTTTCTTTAGAGTTGCACAATTTTCCGCATGTTGGCTGGGCTGTTCCGCGTGCGTGTCGTCTAGAGTGGTTGCCAAACTCGTTGGATCGAACGGGCAGGGAAAAACGCTTTAGCTGTTTGTTTTGGCGAGCATCGTTACCTGGCGGGCGACCCCGTTTGCCCGGATGATGCTCTCGTGAGGCGCATCGGAGGCGGCGCGTGCAGATCTCGACCGTGCAGGACAACGACCTGGCCTACGTCCAGGCGATCTACGCGCACCACGTGCTCACCGGCACCGGAACGTTCGAGGAGGTGCCGCCCGACATCGAGCAGATGGCCGCGCGCTGGCAGGCGGGCCGGGCGGCCGGGCACGACTGGCTGGTGGCGACGGACGCCACCGGCGTTCTGGGGTTCGGCTACTACGGACCGTTTCGCGCGCGCAGCGCCTACGACTGGACGGTGGAGGACAGCGTCTACGTGCGCGACGACGTGCGCGGACAGGGCGTGGGCAAGGCGCTGGTGGCCGAGTTGCTGCGGCTGGCGGAGGCTCGCGGGTTCCGGCAGATGCTGGCGCTGATTGGGGATTCGGAAAACATCGGCTCGATCGGCGTGCATGCGAGCCTGGGGTTCCAGCGCGCCGGGGTCATGCGCGCCTGCGGGGTGAAGTTCGGCCGCTGGCTGGACGTGGTGGTGATGCAGCGCGCGCTGGGCGAAGGCGACGGGACGCCGCCTACGCGGACAGCCTGAAGCAGGCGCTGGCGACCGGATCATTCCGCAACGCGTCGAGCAGTTCGGCGCGTCCGGCCGGGGTGTGCGGGATTGCCACGACGCGGGTGAAGAACACGGTTCTCCCGCGTGCGCGGTCGTGCAGCAGGGCGGCGAGCGCGCGGCCGGCGTTGTTGCGGGCGGCGCAGCAGGTGCAGCCGGCTGCGTGGCCCGGCGAGACCTCGAAGCCGGCGCGTGTGCCGTTCGTGGGCCCGCCCTCCTCGAGGGTCGCGTCGGTGCCGGTTGTGCCGGGCCGGTCGGCGAGGACGACGGGGATGCGGGCGTCTAGGTGGAACATCGTTGCTCATATATTGGCCTGGCAAGAGCACGCTCGACTCTATCCTGAAGTGATCCATCTTCCCGAGCGGCGATCTCGAGTTCGCGCGAGTTACGGGCAGACACCCAAACTGATTCTCAGCTGACGGGAACGGGCGGAGTCACTCATCGAGACGCGGCCTGATCCATTGGGAGGAGGGTGTGTGACGCCCTTTGGGTTCATGAACCCAAAAGGGTCGGCTGAAAGAGAGGTTTCAGAGAGCACGACGCTCAATGCTTCCCAAGCTTTCAGCGGTAAAGACGCGAAACACCGCTAGCGGGGGGTGACGGCGGTTTGCCGGGTGGCGAGCCATTGGTGGACGTGGCGTTCGAGCTCGTGGAGCGGGACGATGCCTTCGTTGAGGACGGTAAGATTGAAGGCTTTGAGGTCGAAGGCGGAGCCGAGTTTCTGACGGGCCTCATCGCGAAGGGCGAAGATGGTGAGGCCGCCGGAGTCGTAGCTGGTGAGCTGGCCGGGCATGACGGCGATGCGGTCGACCTCGTCATCGGCGGTTTTGGGGGTGTACTCGCCGGTGGTCATGAGGTAGTCGATTGCCTGCTGGCGGGACCAGTGCATGGCGTGGAGGCCGGGGTCGATGACCATGCCGTGGGCAGGCCAGATGCGGCGCAGGATGGGGGTGTAGGGATTTTGGTAGATGCCGTTTTCCTCGCCCATGCGCTCGGCGTAGCGAGCCCAGCCTTCGGCGTAGGCGGCGTTGCTGACCAGGCGGGCGAGGGGGTTGTCGGGCAGCAACTGGCGGGAAAGGGCGATCTGCAGGTGGTGCCCGGGAATGGTCTCGTGGACGACGACGATTTCAGCCTGAGCGCGGGTTTCGGTCTGCCAGGGGCTTAGCTGCATCGCGTAGGTGGATGGCTGAGCAAGGTCGGGGTTGTTGACATAGTGGGAGGACATGCCGGCCAGCTCCTCGAAGGGGCGCTCGGGCTCGATGCGAACGGACTGGCGGGGGAGCTCGGGGATGAGTTTTTCGGCGGTGATGGCTTTGGTGCGGGAGAGCAGGGCCCGGGAGAACGCGAGGAGGTCGTCGGAGGAGTGGAAGCGGTTGTCGGGCGCGCTGTTGACGCGGGCGAGGATGGTGGGGATGTCGGTAGTGCCGAAGAGCTGCCGCCCAACATGGCGGACATCGTCGGCGTAGGTGGCGACCGTGCGTTCGCCGAGCGCGTAGACCTCGGCGGGGGTGCGGTTGAGCGTGGTGTTCTGGCGGAGGAAGGCCTGGTAGCAGGCGGCACCGTCGGGGAGGTCGGAGATGGCAACGCCGGTGCGGGCCTTCGGGAGGTACTCGGTGGCTAGGAAGTCGCGGTAGTGCTTGAGAGCGGGATCGATCTGCTCAAGCACGAGCTTGCGGAAGGCCTGCTGAAAGGCGGAGTCGGGCGAGGAAGAGGCGGCAGGACGCGCGGCGGGAGAGAAAAAGGGAAGCTTTTCGGGCGGAAGCGCGAGGAAGCTGTCCATCTGCGCAACGACGCGGCGGACGACGGACTGCGGGGCGGAGTAGCCAAGCTGCTCGCCACGGCGGAGGTTGGCGACGTCCTGGTTGAGGTAGCGGGGGAACGTGGACCAGCGGGCGAGGGCCTGGGCGCGCTCGTCGGGAGTGGCGATGGGCTGGCGCTCGGCGACGTCAGAGAAGCTCGTCTGCCAGCCGCTGAAATGGTTAACGTCCCAAAGCTCGGTACGGCAGACGCGCATCTGAAGATCGGCGCTGAGCTGCTCTTCGAGGCTGGCGTAGGTGGCGCGCGAGGCCTGCGGGAGGGCGTCGGGAGCGATGGCATGGAGGTCGTGGAGGTCGGCGGCTTCAACGTCTGCGAAGGCCTGGATGGCGGCGGGGGAGAGATCGACGAAGCGACTGTGGATGGCGGTGGGCAGGCCGGTGAGCTCGCTGATGGTGGGGTCGTTGTCGAGGGACTGCGCGATGAAGCGATTAGCGAGGTCGGTGACCTGCTGGGCTGCCAGGGATCGGACGGAAGGCTGCGCGGAGGCTGGACCGATCGAGGAAAATAGGACGGCGATGAGCAAGGTCGGTTTCAGCAAGGAGTGCCTTTGTGGTCCAGGGTGAGCGGGAATATGACCGATAGGCAGCTCAGTTCCGCGAGGCGGTCAAGCTGATCGCTGGTGAGGGCTGCGGGCCGAGTTAGGCCTGGCGACAAGGCTGGCGCGGCGGCGAGATCGGCACCTTCAGTCCTTGCGGCTTTCTTGTGGGAGCGCTCATTCCCCTTCTCTGGCGGATGCTGAGACGATTTTCTCAATTTCCATTGCCGTCGAGGCTGTGGGTTGTGGGACGAGCGGATCTTTTGCTCGTTCGAAGTTCGCGCGCTTTGCGACTGTCGAACTTATGGCCTGCTTGGAATAGCCCATGCTTCCCGAGGTGCCCTACTTAGCTTTTCCCGTGTGAGCCGGCACATGCGGATCGGACGCCGTGAGAGCTGATGCCGCGCACTGTTGGGCGGCCTAGCACTGCTCGATCCGGCTCAACTGCTCCTGCATGGCGTGTAGGCTGCCCCCCTCTTATACAGTGCGGGTTTTGGCGATTGATCCGCGAGAAGGGAAGCAAGGCCTTCTTTTCTGAAGACAAGAAGCAAAAGACTTTTGGTCCGGCTGTCGCCGAGTTTCCTTCAGCGTGCACGCAAGGGAACAAAAGTTTTTTGGTTCTTTTTTTCAAAAAAGAACCGCTTGCTTG
>CAXUIR010000084.1:0-3391 GCA_964251005.1 uncultured Acetobacteraceae bacterium
TCACGGCGCACGTAGTCTAGGGAATCCCTTATTCTCCACAGGCCCTAAAAAAGAACCAAAAAACTTTTGGTCTCGTGGGTGCGTGCTGGTGATGCGCATCGTTTCAGCTGTTGGCGAATGCGAGAGCGAGAGTTCATTCTAAACGAGAAGACAGTTGCTACGCGCAAACCCGGTGTAGTTCAAAACATCGACCAAATACCGGCACGCTTTGGGCTGACACATAGAAGCAAGCGCTCGTTTTTTGCAAAAGACCAGTTTTCGCGCCTGCATCAAGGGAGAGGCGCCGATGCAAGCATGCACGCTGACAAAACCAAGCCTGACCGTAGTGCAGGCGGAGAAGCAAAAGTTTTTTGCTTCTTTTTTTCAAAAAAGAAGGCCTTCCTTGCTTGCGCAATCTCAGCCTCGACGCAGGCTGATATCAAGTCGCATGTGACAGCTGGAGGCGTGTTGATAAGCGACGTCGTGACCACGTCGACAATGACCGTGATCATAATGATATTTAAGGATTGTTCACGACGACTTGGATGATGTCGGGCAATTCGCAAATTCGATAGCGCAAGCTTCGTGGTACGACCAAACGACCAGTCCCAAACGCGCGCTCAGAAACGAAAGTTGTGATTTTTTCCAGAAGAGAACCGCTTGCTTCCTCATTCCAACGCATTCCGCAAATCCGCAATCAGGTCGTCCGGATGCTCAACGCCGATCGAGATCCGCACCAGGTTGTCCAGCAGCCCGAATTTCCGCTTGCGCTCGGCCGGCACCGCGATGTGCGTCATCGCCGCCGGGTGCGACGCCAGGCTCTCGGTGCCGCCAAGGCTCACGGCGAGCTTGATGATCGAGAGCCGGTCGAGGAACGCGAACGCCTCCGCCTCGCCGCCGCGCACGTAGACGCTGATGGTCGAGCCGGGTCCGCTACACTGGCGGCCGTAGAGGTCCGCCTCGCGCGTGCCGGCCTGCAGGTGGCCGAGGAAGCCGACGCGTTCGATGGACGGATGGTTGGCGAGGAAGCCAGCGACCCGGCGTGCGTTCTCGCCGGCGCGGGTCATGCGCAGCTCCAGCGTTTCCAGGCTGCGCATCAGCAGCCAGCCGGTATGCGGGTCGCTCATGGTGCCGAGCGCGCTGCGCATGGAGCGGATCGGCCGCAGCGCGGCCATGCTGCCCAGCACGGCGCCGGCGACAACGTCGCTGTGCCCGCCTACGTATTTGGTCAGCGAGTAGATCACCATGTCGGCGCCATGCTGCAGCGGCGACTGCCACAGCGGGCCAAGGAAGGTGTTGTCCACGATCACCGCGGGACGGCCGCCCGGCTGGTCGGACAGGGTCGCGGCGAGCTGCGCGCAGTGGGCGATGTCGACCAGGTCGTTGGTGGGGTTGGCCGGCGTCTCCAGCATGAAGGCGGCGATGCGGGCGCCCGGGGCCAGGCCGGCTCGAGCTTCTGCGAGGCGGGCGGCGACGTCTTCCGGCGGCAGGTTGCCGGCGAACTCCACGCCCTGGATGCCGAAGCGGGGCAGCACCTTCATCAGCAGCGTCTCAGTGCCGCCGTAGATGGGTGCGTTGTAGAAGATCACGTCGCCCGGGCGCGCCACGCTGAGCAGGGTGGTGGCGATGGCGGCCATGCCGCTCGCGAACACGAGTGCGGCCTCTGCACCGTCCCAGATGGTCAGCCGGTCCTCGAGTATCTCGAGGTCGGGGTTGTTGAAGCGCGAGTAGATCAGGCCGGGCTGCTCGCCGTCGCGCAGCTCGCGCAGGCCGGCGACGAGCTCGAAGAAGTCCTTGCCGTGCTGGGCGGAGCGGAAGACGAAGGTGCTGGTCTGGAAGATCGGCACTTTGACCGAGCCTTCCGAGAGCGCAGGGTCGTAGCCGAAGCCCATCATCAGGGTTTCGGGATGCAGGTTCTGGCCGGCGAGGACGCGCCTGTGGTGGTTCATGAAGGGGAACTCCCGCTTGCTTTTCACGCAGGCTAGCACGAACGGCGCCGCGTGGCCGCAACGCGTGACACTCGGGCGGCTCAAGCGAGCCTTGAGCGAGCCAACGAATAGCAGACCTTGAAGAAAGCCAAGCAAAGCAGCCGCCAGTAAAAACACGTAAGCGGCGGAGGTGTTCGCTCTAAACCTCGAGTCCCCCCCAGGAACAAACTCACGGTCCAGCGATCACGCATTTTCCTCAGCGCGCACCCAAAATAGCAAAAGTTTTTTGGTTCTTTTTTTCAAAAAAGAACCGCTTGCTTCGCCTGTCACCGGTCAAACCGGAAACGGTCATTACAAGCAGCCCGAAAACGCTCAAGAGCGTGTTCAGCCGAGCGTCAGCGTCCGACGAGCGGCCCCGTGCGCCGGATGATGCGCTAGCTGACCACGTCGCAGCCGATCCGGCCGGACAGCACGCAGTCCTGCACGTCGCTCTGCGCGCGCAGCGCATCCACCAGGTACAGCCCGACCACCACCAATGCCAGCGTCACTGCCAACGCGGCGAGGCTGTTGGTGCGGCGGTCCGCCACCTCGTTGCGGCCCTTACGGCCGAAACCCGTCACGTACGTCATGGCATGGCCGCCCATGTTCCGGCTGAAGCGCCTGGTCAGCCTACCGTGTGGTAGCCGTCGATGGAAACGGAATCAGAAGCGGCGCCAGCAAGAAACTGCGAGACGCAGGCGGCAAAGGCGGCCGGCTGGTCGGCGTGCAGCCAGTGGCCGGCCCGCGGCAGTACGTGCAGGCGCGCGCGGGGGAACAGGGGGCGGATGAAGTCCAGGCTGTCCGGCGGCACGTAGTCCGACAGCGCGCCGGCGACGAACAGGGCGGGGCCGTCGTAGCGCGACGCAAGGGCCGGCAGAGTCCATCCCTCGATGTCAGGCATGGCGGCGGCAATGTGGTCCAGGCCGATCTTCCAGTGCGGCTCGGGACCGAACTGCAGGTTCTGCAGCAAGTATCCGCGCACGCCGGCATCGGGCACGGCGGCTGCGACCGCCGCGTCGGCCATGCGGCGGTCCAAGTCCGGGCGCAACCCGATGGCCAGCAGCGCCTCGGCGACGCGTGCGTTGTCGTGGCGGTAGGCGCGCGGCGCGATGTCAGCGACCAGCAGCGCGGGCACACGGTCCGGCGCGATCAGGGCGGCGGCCATGGCCACCTTGCCGCCCATCGAGTGGCCGAGCAGCACGCAGGCGGACGCGCCGAGGCCGGCCAGCGTGTCCAGCACGTCGGCCGCCTGGTCGGCATAGGCCATGCCGGGGGCGTGCGGGCTGGAGCCGTGGTTGCGCAAGTCCAGCGAGATGACGCGGTGAGTTGCCGCCAGCTTGGTCGCTAGGGCTGCGAGGTTGCGGGCACGGCCGAACAGGCCGTGCAGCAGGCAGATCGGGGGGCCGTTGCCAAGGGTGGTGGCGGAGAGTTTCACGGGAGAAAGC
>CAXUIR010000084.1:3401-5835 GCA_964251005.1 uncultured Acetobacteraceae bacterium
AAAAGAAGCAAAAAGCTTTTGCTGCGGCTGTCGCGGACGGCTGAAACGAGACGTCTCAACCTGGTATAGCCGACGGAGACAGAAGTTTTTGGTTCTTTATTCAAAAAAGAACCGCTTGCTTCTCTACGCCTGCATCGGCGGCGGCGCCGGGTCCGGCGGCACCTGCACCGGCTCGGGCGGTTCCTCGATCGGCACGGGCGCGTCCGGATCGGAATAGTCGGGCGGTGCCGGGGGGACGGGGACAGGAGCTTGCACGGGCAGGTAACATCCGCGGGCGACATCGGTTGCGGCGCAAGGCGGCGGCGTAGCACAACACACCAGAGAGGCCGGGCAGCCCTGCCTGCGCCAGGAAGCACCAAGGATGACGCCGCCACCCAAGCCGACAGCAGCGCTGACGCGAGGCGGGGCGGCCGTGCTTGCACGCCGGCGCCGCCGCGGCGTGGGCGACATGGCGGCCCAGGCATCGCACTACCTGCGCTCCAAGCTGCGTGCGGACGAGATCTGGCTGGTGGTGCTAGCCGCGATGCTGGGTGCGGTGGCCGGACTGCTGGTCGTCGCGATGAACCAGACCAGCCAATTGGCGCACGAGGTGCTCTACGGCCTGGCCCCGGGGCAGCGGCTTTCCGCCCAGACGAGCCTGACCACGTGGCGGGCGCTGCTGGTGCCCTCGCTGGGCGGGCTGTGCATGGGGGGGCTGACGCTCGCCCTTAGCCGCTGGATGCCGCGGCGGACGGTCGATCCGATCGAGGCCAACGCCCTCTACGGCGGCAAGATGTCGATCAGGGGGAGCCTCGCCGTGGTGGCGCAGACGCTGCTGAGCAACGGTGTCGGCGCCTCGGTGGGGCTGGAGGCGGGCTACACGCAGATCGGGGCCGCGGTGTTCTCCCGCGCCGGACGCTTCTTCCGGGTGCGGCGGGCGGATCTGCGGATGCTGGTGGGGTGCGGGGCGGCGGGCGCCATCGCCAGCGCGTTCAACGCGCCACTCACCGGGGCCTTCTACGCGTTCGAGCTGGTGGTCGGCACCTACGCGCTGGGCAACCTGGCGCCGGTGGTGGCGGCCGCCATCAGCGCGGTGATGGTGCAGCGGGTGATCCTGGGCGACGAGCCCGGCTACAGCGCGCTGATGCCGCAGAGCCTGGCGACGCTGGACTTCCTGCCCGTGCTGGCGCTGGGCGTGCTGTGCGCGCTGGCCGGCATCTGCATCATGTATGCGGTGACGCTGACCGAGCAAGCGTTCACCCGCAGCCGGGTGCCGGTGTGGCTGAGGCCGGCCATCGGCGGGCTGATCCTGGGCGAGATGGCGCTCGTCTCGCCATCGGTGCTCGCCGCCGGGCACGGGGCCCTGCGCGGCGGCCTGACCGCGCAGTGGCCGCTGGGCACGCTGCTGCTGCTGCTGGGGTTGAAGGCGGCAGGTTCGGCGATCTCGATCGGGTCGGGGTTTCGCGGCGGGCTGTTCTTCGCCTCGCTGTTCCTGGGCGCGCTGCTGGGCAAGGCGTTCGCGGCGGTGATGCTGCTGGCGTGGCCGGTGCCGGTGTTCTCCGAAAGCGCCTACGGGCTGATCGGGATGAGCGGGCTGGCGGTGGCCATCGTCGGCGGGCCGCTGACGATGACGTTCCTGGCGCTGGAGAGCACGGGCAGCCTGCCGCTGACCGTGGTGGTGCTGGCGGCCGCGGTGGTGTCCTCGCTGACGGTGCGGCGCACCTTCGGCTACTCGTTCGCCACCTGGCGGTTCCACCTGCGCGGCGAGAGCATACGCAGCGCCATGGACGTGGGCTGGATGCGCAACCTGACGGTGGGGCGGATGATGCGCACGGACGCGCGGCCGGTCGGCACGGACATGACGCTGCCGGCGTTCCGGCGGGCCTACCCGCTGGGGTCGGTGACGCGGGTGATCGCGGTTGACCGGCAGGGCCGTTACGCCGGCGTGGTGTGGGTGGCGGACGCGCACGCGGCGGAGGGCGAGGTGGCCTGCGTGGGAGAGATGCTGCACCATACGGATTCGGTGCTGACGCCGCAGATGACGGTGAAGGAAGCGGCAACCCTGTTCGAGACGGCGGAAGCCGACGCGCTGGCAGTTGTGGACGGGGTGGAGACTTTGCGGGTGCTGGGGCTGCTGACCGAGCAGTATGCGCTGCGGCGGTATAGCGAGGAGTTGGAGAGCAGGCGCAGGGACTTGAGCGGGGAATGAAGCAAGCAAGGCCTACTTCGAGACAAAGAAGCGAGCGGTTGTCGCGGCTGTCGCGGTTGTCGCGGCGGATATTGCAGCGCGCGCCCAAGGCAACGAAAACTTGTTGTTTGGCTGAGGCAAGTTTCGCAGCGAACACCTTCAGCGCTAGAACATTGGTGCCAGGCGGCTGCGGTGCTCGGCTTCCTTCGATGTCAGCCCTTCGTTTTGGGGGGGGGGGGGGGGGGGGTCTCGGGGGGCGCGGCGGCC
>CAXUIR010000084.1:5845-8649 GCA_964251005.1 uncultured Acetobacteraceae bacterium
CTCGCGAAGCGACCGCCGCAGGCGGCTTGGCCTTGAACAGGCCGAACGGCCAAACGATCATCGCGCGTCGCACGCAGCCTCCCTTTCGGCGGGAGTGTTCGCTCCAAAACCTGCACACGCCTTCTTTGGTCAGAAGAACCGCTCGCCTTGCCGATGACCTGGCGCGTTGGCGACACGGTTCCCTGGACGGTCTCCTGGACCGCCGAGCAATCGTTCAGCCTGCAGGCTTCGACGGATTTCCCGGGCCTGGTCGACCTGGTGCAGACGCAGGAGCCGGGCCAAGGCACGCCAAAATTTGCCCAGCTCAACATCACCCGTCAGCGCAGGGGCATGGCCGATCATCTCTGCCACGTCTGCGGGCGACGCACGCCACGTGGCGACCGCTGGATATTTCCGGTCGCCTCAGGCGGCCTGGTGCCGGCCGGAGAAACCGCGATCCGCTACGTGGGCAACGTGCCACCGATGCATCTAGCCTGCGCCCGCCGGGCGCGGCTGCAATGCCCGCATCTCTGCAACGAACTGGCCGAGCCGGTGGCATTCCCGTCGGAAGAGACGGTCCTGATGCCGCGGCTGGACGTGGTGGAAGGTCTGGAGGCGTTAGCGAAAACCCTGCCGCGTGGCCTTAAGATCGTCTACAGCTGCTTCCGTGTTTACGGCCCGCGCTTCACCAGCCGGGTAGACCGGCTGACCCGTGAACACGCAGCGCGGACGTGGCCCGCGCTTAGCTGACGGTGACGCCCTTCCAGAACGCGACGCGATCCTTGATCTCGGCTGCAGCCTGCTTGGGCTCCGGGTAGAACCAGGCGGCATCCTTGTTCTGCTGGCCGGCCACGTCCAGCGAGTAGTAGGACGCGGTGCCCTTCCAGGGACACACGCTGTGCGTGGCGCTGTCACGCAGGATGCCTTGTTTGACCGAGGTCATAGGGAAGTAGGCGTTGCCATCTACCTTAACGATGTCATCGCTTTCAGCGATGACCTGGCCGTTCCAGGTGGCTTTCATTCCGGTCGTCCTTTGCTGCTGGCGTTTCGCAGATTCTTCTTTTTTGAAAAAAAGAAGCAAAAAACTTTTGCTTCCGCTGTCGCGGGCTGTTCAACAGGCGCGCGCCAAGGAGAGAAAAGTTTTTTGGTTCTTTTTTTCAAAAAAGAACTGCTTGCTTGCCTTACTCTACAGTCTCCGGCTCGCGCTCTGCAGAACCCTCGCCCTCGTCCGGGCCAACCACCGGCGGCGGCGGCGCCGCGGTGAACTCGAAGTCCAGCTTGCCGTCCTTCAAGCCCACCTTCACCGCGCCGCCATGCACCAGGCTGCCGAACAGCAGCTCTTCCGCCAGCGGCTTCTTGATGTATTCCTGGATGACACGGCCCAGCGGACGCGCGCCGTACAGGCGGTCGTAGCCACGCTCCGCCAGCCACTCCTTCGCCGCCGACGACAGCTCGATGGTGACGTTGCGGTCCGCGAGCTGGGCTTCCAGCTGCATGACGAACTTCTCCACCACGCGGCCGACGATCTCCTCGGTGAGGCCGGCGAAGGTGATGGTCGCGTCCAGCCGGTTGCGGAACTCCGGCGTGAACATCCGCTTGATGGCTTCCTCGTCTTCGCCCTGGCGGACCGTGCTGCCGAAGCCGATGGCTTCCTTGGCCTGGTCGGCCGCACCGGCGTTGGTGGTCATGATGAGGATGACGTTGCGGAAGTCGACCGTCTTGCCGTTATGGTCGGTCAGCTTGCCGTGGTCCATTACCTGCAACAGGATGTTGTAGCGGTCCTGGTGCGCCTTTTCGATCTCGTCGAGCAGCAGGACCGCGTGCGGGTGCTGGTCGATGGCGTCCGTCAGCAGGCCGCCCTGGTCAAAGCCCACGTAGCCTGGCGGCGCGCCGATCAGCCGGCTGATGCTGTGCCGCTCCATATACTCGGACATGTCGAAGCGGATCAGCTCGATGCCCAGCGTGCTGGACAGCTGGCGCGCGACTTCGGTCTTGCCGACGCCGGTCGGGCCGCTGAACAGGTAGTTGCCGATCGGCTTCTCCGCGTCGCGCAGGCCGGCGCGGCTCAGCTTGATGGCGGCCGACAGCGCGTCGATCGCCTTGTCCTGGCCGAACACCATGGACTTCAGGTCACGCTCGAGGTTGCGCAGCGTCTCCTTGTCGTCGGCGCTGACGCTCTTGGGTGGGATGCGGGCGATCTTCGCCACGATCTCTTCCACGTCCTTCAGCGTGACGGTGCGGCGGCGCTTGTCCTCCGGCAGCAGCATGCGGCTGGCGCCCACCTCGTCGATCACGTCGATCGCCTTGTCGGGCAGCTTGCGGTCGTTGATGTACTTCGCCGACAGCTCGACGGCGGCGCGGATCGCCTCGTCCGTGTAGCGCACCTTGTGGTGCTTCTCGTAGTTCAGCTTCAGGCCGGTGAGGATCTTCACGGTATCCTCGATGGACGGCTCTGCCACGTCGATCTTCTGGAACCGGCGCACCAGGGCGCGGTCCTTCTCGAAGTAGTTGCGGAATTCCTTGTAGGTGGTGGACCCGATGCAGCGCAGCGTGCCCTGGGCGAGGGCAGGCTTGAGCAGGTTGCTGGCATCCATGGCACCACCGCTGGTGGCGCCCGCGCCGATCACGGTGTGGATCTCGTCGATGAACAGGACGGCGTTTGGCTGCTGCTCCAGCTCCGTCACCACCGCCTTCAGCCGCTCCTCGAAGTCGCCGCGGTAGCGGGTGCCGGCGAGCAGCGCGCCCATGTCGAGCGCGAAGATGATGCTCTTGGCCAGGACTTCCGGCACGTAGCCCTCGACGATGCGCTTGGCCAAGCCCTCGGC
>CAXUIR010000085.1:0-4232 GCA_964251005.1 uncultured Acetobacteraceae bacterium
GTCGCGGACTGTCCCGCACCGCACACCCCAGGAAACAAAAGTTTTTTGGTTCTTTTTTTCAAAAAAGAACTGCTTGCTTGCCTGCCACACCCTCAAAACGCCTGCCCCAGGCCGAGGTAAAGCTCGAAGCTGTCGCCACCGCGGATGCTTGTCAGCGGCACCGCGATGTCCACCCGGATCGGCCCGATCGGTGTGTAGTAGCGCGCACCCACGCCGGCGCCCTCCTCAAGTTTACCCCCGAACGGCGCGCTGGACGTGCTGACCTGGCCGGCATCGACGAACACCACCGCGCCAATGTTGTGCCACACGCGCTGCCGCAGCTCGATGGTGGCCGCGTCGATCGAGGTGCCGCCCTCCGGCGTGCTGTCCGGGAACGCCGGCCCGATCGACTGATATTTGTAGCCGCGCACGGTGGCAGAGCCGCCGGCGTAGAAGCGCTGGTCCGGCGGCAGCTGGAACTCGCTGGCGCCCTGCGCCGAGCCGACCAGGCCGCGGAACGCCAGCACGCTCAGCCCGGGCTTGGAGAGGCCCAGGCTGTGCAGGTCGAAATAGGTGGACCCGGTGCCCTGCAGGATGACGAAGGTGGAGCTCTGGCCGGAAAACGATTCGGTGGGCGTGGCGATCAGGGTGGCGCGCACGCCGCCGATGGGGTCGTCCAGCGGGTTGGCTACGCGAGTGTTGTCGAACTTCGCGGTGACCGGCACGGCGAGCAGCTCGTAGGTGCGAGTCACGTCCTGCTGCAGGATCGACTCCTCGGTGGCGGTGACGCCCACGCTGACCGTCCACTGCTTCGACAGCTTGCGCGATAAGGAGGCGGCGGCGATCTCGGCAGTCTGGGTGTAGCTGATCAGGTCCTGTTTGAGCGCGCTGAGGTCGAGCTCCAGCGTCTGGTCGCGGTGGTAGTAGTCCGGCTTGAGGAACTGCGCCTTGGCCAGGTAGCCCTCGCCGGTGCTCGCCGTGCCGCCCAGGCCGGTGATCTCGGCCGTGAGGTTCAGCTGCTCTGCGTTGCCGAACAGGTCGTGGTGCGACCAGGTGACGCCGGCGCTGCCGCCAAGGTCGGTGGAGTAGGCGATGTCGAAGCTCACCGTGTGCAGCTTGCGCTCGGTCACGTCCACAAGCAGCGGCAGCTCGCCGGCGGCGTCCAGCTTGGGGGCTGCGCTGATCTTGATGCCGGAGAACACGCCGACCGAGGCCAGGTCCTCGCGCGCCGCCTCGATCTTGCTCGGCTGGTACAGCTCGCCCGGGTGCAGAAGCAGGCGCCGGCGCACCCAGCGTTCGTGCATGCGCTTGAGCCCGGTGATGCCGATCTGGCCGATATCGACGCGCGGGCCGGAGCTGACGGCGAAGCTCACGTCCAGCGCGTGCTCGCCGGGGATCAGGATGGCGGTGGGCTCGCCCACCTTGGCCAGCGCGTAGCCGTCCTCCTGCAACGCGGTCTGCACGCTGCCGCCCGCCGCCAGCACGTCGATAGCCACCGCCGGGGCGCCCGGTTTCAGGGTGAAGGCACGCAGCCCGGTGGCAGGCACCGCGCCGTCCAGGGTGACGTGGCGGAGGTGGAACAGCGTGCCGGTGGCGACCTGCACGTCGACCGGCGCCTTGGCGGATTGCGGCAGGGCGGTCAGCACGTCGGGCAGGGTGGTGTCGTCCAGCGCGTGGCCGGCGATGCTGACGCTCACCTGGGGGTCGTAATAGCCGAAGCTGTTCAGCGCGGTCTGCACGCGGGCGACGTCTTGTCGCGCACGGGCCACCAGCGCGAACGGGCCGGCAGGGGCCTTGCTGCGGAGAGCCTGGAGCTGGGAGCTGCCGGTGATGGCGGCGTCCAGGCCAGCGTTGCCGGTGGGCTGGATGTGAAGCGTGTAAGTGACTGGGTCGGCAGCGCGGGCGGACGCGCACACGAGCAAAAGCAAGAAAGCAAGGCCTTCTTTTTTGAAAAAAAGAAGCAAAAAACTTTTGGGCCTGCTGTCGCGGAAAGCTGAGACGACACGTCTCAACCCGACGCACCTACGGGAGACAAAAGTTTTTTGGTTCTTTTTTTCAAAAAAGAACTGCTTGCCTTGCTTCTCTCGATACGCCGCACGGAAAAAGATCATCACTATCCGCTAAGGCAGAGCGTCTGCCGCAACGCAGCATCTCGGTCTGCAAGGTTGCGACGCGCCACGCAGGGCAGCAATTTAAGCGAGATGTCAACCAGCCTGAGCCCCGCCGTGACGGCGCCCCGCGCCGCCTTCCGGGTGACCGCGCTGATCATCGCCGCCGCGCTGTTCATGGAGCAGCTGGACGGCACCGTGCTGGCCACCGCCCTGCCGGACATGGCGCGCAGCTTCGGCGTCGCGCCGCTGCGGATGAACGTGGCACTCACCTCCTACCTGCTCAGCCTGGCGGTGTTCATCCCGGCCAGCGGCCAGGCGGCGGACCGGTTCGGCTCGCGCACCACCTTCCGCACCGCCATCCTGCTGTTCACGCTCGGCTCGGTGCTGTGCGGGCTGTCGCAGTCGCTGGCCATGCTGGTGGGCGCGCGCGTGCTGCAGGGGATCGGCGGGGCGATGATGATGCCGGTGGGCCGGCTGGTGCTGCTGCGCACGGTGCCCAAGGCGGACCTGGTGGTGGCGATGACCTGGGTGCTGGTGCCGGGGCTGATCGGGCCGGTGGTGGGCCCGCCGCTGGGCGGCTTCTTCGTGACGTATCTGAGCTGGCACTGGATCTTCTACATCAACGTGCCGATCGGGCTGCTGGGGTTCGTGCTGAGCGGCCGCTACGTCGGCCAGCTGCGCGAGACGGCGCGGGCGCCGTTCGACCGTGCGGGGTTTGTGCTGTCGGGCGTGTGCCTTGCCTCACTGATGTTCGGCTTCGAGCTGGTCAGCCGCGCGGCGATGAGCCCGGTGGCGAGCTGCGCGCTGCTGGCGTTGGGCGCGGCCGCGGGCGTGGCCTACGTGCGGCACACCCGCCATGCACAGAACCCGATCCTGGATTTGCGGCTGATGCGGACGCCGAGTTTCGCCATCTCGGTGTGGAGCGGTGCGCTCACCCGCATTACCGCCGGCGCATTGCCGTTCCTGCTGCCGATGATGCTGCAGCTGGGCTTCGGCGAGACCGCAGCGCAGAGCGGGATGATCACGTTCTCCAGCGCCGCGGGTGCGATGCTGATGAAGGCGGCCGGGCCGCGCGTGCTGCGCCGCTGGGGGTTCCGCACCACGCTGGTGTGGAACGGGCTGTTTGCCACGCTGCTGCTGATGGCCGCCGCGCTGTTCCGCCCGGCCTGGCCGGTGTGGGCGATACTGGTGGTGATGTTCGCCGGCGGGTTCTTCCAGTCTTTGCAGTTCACCGCGCTGAACACCGTGGCTTACGCGGACATACCGCGGGCGCAGATGAGTGCGGCGACGAGCTTCTACACCACGTTCCAGCAGCTGATGCTGAGCGCGGGCATCTGCACGGCGGCCGCGGTGCTGGCCGGCTCGATGGCGGTGCAGGGGCATGTCGGGCCGGAGCTGTCGGATTTTTCGGTGGCGTGGGTGGTGCTGGGGCTGATCACGCTGGTTGCAGTGCCAGTGTCGGCGAGGCTGTCGCGCGACGCGGGGGACGAGATGGCCGGCCGTTAAAGCATCGTCCAACTTGGCAAGCCCGGGTACTTCGTTCGGCATCACTGTATCAGGCTGTTCTCACTCCGGGACGCGGCGGGGAAGGCAAGGCCTGCTTTGTTGAAAAAAAGCAGCAAAAAACTTTTGTTTCGGCTGTCGCGGTTCTGTCTGGCAGCGGCTACCAGGAACAGAAGACTGGTTCTTTTTCAACCAAGAACCGCTTGCTCTTTTCTGGCCGCCGGCACTTGGGGCCGTTGGTGAAGACGGGTGACCCCGGGGCGGCCGGACGCTCTCCTGGGCGGACCGCTTCGGGCTTGTCCGAGAGAGCACAACGCGGAAGCTTTTGTTTGCCTTTCGAAAAGGAAGGCGTTGCGTACTTGTGTGTGTCGCGCAGCGCTTGCTACGCCCGCGTCGGATGTCCGGAATGATCCGGTCGCTAAACGGGCAGGCTGGATGATGGTCAAGCGCGCGCTTCTTGTCGGGACGATGGTTGCAGGCTTGCCGGTGCTGGCCGCGGCGCAGCCGGTGACGGGGCCGTATGTCAGCCTGGGCGCCGGCGTGAACCTGCAGCAGAACGAGATCGTGGCGGCGGCGCCGCTCGCGCGCGACTACGACAACCTGGAATACAGCTTCCATCCCGGCTTCACCGGCAAGGCC
>CAXUIR010000085.1:4242-5297 GCA_964251005.1 uncultured Acetobacteraceae bacterium
GATCTACACCTTCCACCCCGGTCTTGCCGGTCGCGCCGGCGCTGGTTACGGCCTTGGCAACGGGTTCCGCGCGGAGATCGAAGGCGACTACACCGACAACGTCGTGCGGGGCGGGCAGGAGCGGCTTTCCGACGGGCTGAGTCCGCCGCGGCGGGCCGGTGGCGTTGAGCAGAAATATGGCGGCTTCGCCGATGTGCTGTACGATTTCAGCCTGGGCTTGCCGGTGCAGCCGTATCTCGGCGTGGGCGCCGGCGGTCTGGATGTTGAGCATAACGGTTTCAACCAGAGCCTCGAGGGTGCGCGAGTCGTCCGGCCTGCCCCGATACCGGGCGTGCCGCATTTCGGCTTCCATGATCAGATCGTCGGGGGCTTCGCCTACAAGGGGATTGCCGGCCTGGCCCTGCCGATTGCGTTCGTTCCCGGTCTTTCGTTTACCGCCGAGTACGATTTCGTGGGCCTGCTGGACCCGTTGCCAGCCTTCCAGAACGTGCAGTCTCAATACCGCTACGTTGCAAACCCGCCGCCAGGCGGTGTGCCGGGTTCGCCGTTCCCGCACTATCAGCATGTGGCCGCTAGCATCAATCGCCACTTCACCAATGATTACAACCACGAAATCCTGCTGGGCTTTCGTTACGCGCTGTTCCCGCCGCCTCGGCCCCTGCCGGCACAAGCCGCCCCGGAGGTCCAGCCGTCCGCCCCGCTGCCGCAAGCGCGCACCTTCCTCGTCTTCTTCGACTGGGACCGCGCCGACCTCACCGCGCGCGCACGCCAGATCGTGGCGCAGGCGGCGGCCGCTTCCCGCCAGCCAGGCACCACGCAGGTTGCGGTGGACGGCTACACCGACCTTTCCGGCACCGCCGCTTACAACCAGCGCCTCTCTGTGCGACGCGCCGAGGGCGTGAAAGTTGAGCTGGTGCGCGACGGCGTGCCGGCCAACGAGATCGCCATCGCCGGGCATGGCGAAAACAACCCGCTGGTGGCGACCGTGCCGGGTGTGCGGGAGCCGCAGAACAGGCGCGTGGAGATCGTGCTGAGGTGAGTAAGAAAGCAGTTCT
>CAXUIR010000085.1:5307-6744 GCA_964251005.1 uncultured Acetobacteraceae bacterium
CCGCGACAGCGGAAGCAAAAGCTTTTTGCTTTTTTTTCTCGAAAAAGAAGCGCTTGCTTACGCTCTGTCCGCCAGCTCCCCGAAATCCCCCACCACCAGATCCCAATTCCCTACCCGCTCCGGCGCAGGCGTCCCCGGCCCATGCTCCAGCGGCCGCGGTACCAGGCACGTCCGCAGCCCGCATTTCTGCGCCGCGTCGAGGTCGCTCTCGTGGGCGGCAACCAGGCACAGCTCGTCAGGCCGCATCGCCAGCACGTCCGCCGTGCGCAGGTAGGCGTCCGGCGTCGGCTTGTAGGCTTGCACCACTTCGGCGCCGAGGATCGCGTCCCACGGCAGGCCGGCGAGTTTGGCCATGTCGAGCATCAGCACGATGTTGCCGTTCGACAGCGGGGCGATGATGAAGCGCTGTTTCAGCCGCGTCAGGCCGTCTACCGAGTCCGGCCAGGGGTCCAGCCGGTGCCAGGCCAGGTTCAACTCGTCGATCTCGGCTTCCGGCACGCGGTTGGGGTTGATGCCGAACTCCGTCAGCGTGGCCAGCAGCGACTCGCGGTGCAGCACGTCCAGCCGGACGAAGCCTCGGCGGCCGCTGCGCACCTCCTCCATTGCCGGCGCGTAGCGGCTGCGCCAGGCGTCGGCGAAGTCGGTTGCGTCCACGTCGGGCGTTGCGTGGCGGGAGAGGAACGGCGTCGCCTCGCGTGCCACGCCGGTGCGCCAGTCCACCACCGTGCCGAACACGTCGAAGACGAAGGCGCGCACGCCGGCCAGGCCGGGGCTGCCCGGCGCCGCGTCCGTCACGCCACCACGCGGCTGGCCTGCTGCAGCAGTGCGAGGTCGGAATCGGCCAGCTTGATCACCACGGAGGCCGGGTGCTCGCCGGCCTCGAGCACGATGGGGAAGTGGAAGCCGCAGAACCCGTCGCCCAGGCCGGCGTCGGCCAGGTCGCGGCGGTAGATCTCCACCTTGCCGGTGCCGACGCAGCGCCCGCCGCAGACCGCCAGCACGAGCTGGTTCCGCAGGCTCTGCGACGGGGCGTAGATCCACCCCGAGACCAGCCTGTCCTCTGCGGTTTCGATCGCGCCGCGTATCACAGATCGCCTCCCTGCGCCGGCGTTAACGCGGCGTTCTGCGCGCGATGTTACACGCGGATCGCGCGCAGACCAATGCGGCCCCGTGGCGCATGCCAAGCGGCATGTTCGTTTCGTATGTGTACGTGCGGGCTTGTCAGCGGCGGGGGCTGCACGACACTCTCGCTTCCGCCGACGAACTGCCAAGGACGCAGCCATGCAGACCCAGACCCTCGATTACCAGGCCGACGGACTCAGCATGAAGGGGCACCTGGCGCACGATCCGAGCCGCGCCGGGTTTCCGCCCCGCGGGCGGGGGTTTGCCGAGGCCATCGGGCGGGGAGAGAACCCCAACTAGCGCGCCCCCCGCCAG
>CAXUIR010000085.1:6754-8626 GCA_964251005.1 uncultured Acetobacteraceae bacterium
GGGCAATACGTCAGCGCCTCGCTCGACGAGGCGCTGGGCCTGCTCGAACCCCTGCGCGAGGACCCGTCCAAGACGCGCGCGCGGGCGGCCGGCGCGCTGGCCGCCCTGCTGGCCCAGCCCGGCGTGGACCCCAACCGCATCGGCGCGATCGGCTTCTGCTTCGGCGGCACCATGGCGCTGGAATTGGCGCGTAGCGGTGCGGCCGTGCACGCCACCGTCGGCTTCCACAGCGGCCTGGCCACCAAGGCGCCGCAGGACGCCAAGAACATCACCGGCAAGGTGCTGGCCTGCATCGGCGCCGACGACCCCAGCATCGATGCCGGCCAGCGGCACGCCTTCGAGGAGGAGATGCGCGGCGGCGGGGTGAACTGGCAGTTGTCGGTGTACGGCAACACCGTGCACAGCTTCACCAACAAGGAGGCCGACAAGCTCGGCCGGCCACATTTCGCCGCATACAACGCGCAGACCGACGCGCGAAGCTGGGCGGAGATGCTGGCGCTGTTCGATGAGGTGTTCGAGAGTTGAAGTCTGACAGCTTCCCGCGTTTGGGCTGACATTCGCAAGAGCAAGGAAGGCCTTCTTTTTTGAAAAAGAGAAGCAAAAAACTTTTGCTCCGACGCCTGCGTCACGGTCAGGCCTGGTTCTGCCAGCATGTCTGCTTGCATCGGGAGACTTCTCCTTGATGCAGGCGCGGGGATAAAAGTTTTTTGGTTCTTTTTTTCAAAAAAGAACCGCTTTCTTCGTGGAGCCAGCCGCATGCGCGCAATGATCACCCTCGTCGTTGCCATGGGCATCCTGATCGTCGTCGGCGTGGCGGTAGTCGGCGTCACCATCGTCGGCCGGCTCGGCGGGCGAAGCCCCGCGTCGAGCCTGGTGCTGGACCAGCCGGCTGGCACGCGGATCGTATCCGTGTCGCTCGCCGGTGGCCGGCTGGCGTTGGTGCTGCAGGGTGGCGGCCCGGATCGCGTGGTGATCGTGGATGCGGCCGGCGGAGTTCGGCTGGCACGTTGACCTGGCAAGAAAACAAGCGGTTCTTTCTTGAAAAGAACCGCGAAACTTTTGTCTCTCGTTGGCTCGCGTTTTGTTTGAGCTTCCCGCAAGGCCCGGAACACAAGCCTGCTTGTTTTCTTCAAGAAACAGGCTTGCTTCAGGCAAAGCGGAAACGCTCTGTGCGGAACGGCGCGTTCAGCCGTACGATGGTCCAGTTCAGCCACAGCGCGAAGCTCACCCAGACCAGATAGGGCACCTCCAGCCAGCTCGCCGTGGTGGAGAACGCGCGCAGGCCGATCACCAGCGCCAGGACCGAGGCCCAGAGAAACACGTTCTCGAGCAGCGCCCAGTCAGGGCGGCGCAACTTGAAGAACAACGGACTCCACAGCAGGTGCAGCACCCAGTTCACGCCGAAATAGATGGCAACCTGCGTGTGCTGCACGGGCCCTTGTGCGCCGCGCCAGGCCAGCACGCCGGCGGCCGCGGTCATCGACAGGATCACCGTCCAGGCCGGGCCGAACAGCCAATCCGGCGGTTGCAGCTTAGGCTTGCGCAACTGCCTGTACCACGGCCCCACGTCGGTCAGCACACCGCCCGCGCCGGCCAGTACGATGGCGAGCAAAGCAGCGACGATGATTGTTACTGTCATGCTTTATCCTAGCGACGGCCGTTGCTACGGCAAACGCCGCAGTGAGCGGCATTGTGGAATTAGTTGATGTTCAAGGGGTGGTTTGTCAGCGCCCGGCCTTATGCGGTCGTGGGGCTGTTCGCGGATGCAAGGGAGGTCTATAGGCTGTAGCTTCAACAGGAGTGCGTATCTATGGCGATCGGGACGGTAAAGTGGTTCAACCCGGACAAGGGGTTTGGATTCATCTCCCCGCA
>CAXUIR010000086.1:0-8343 GCA_964251005.1 uncultured Acetobacteraceae bacterium
GTGCTCGCCTGCCTGGCCGGCTGGGCGGTGCTGCGGACAGGGGCGCGCCCGGCTCCGCCGCTGTCCATCGTGGTGATGCCGCTGCGCGCCCTCGGCGGCGGGCCGGACCAGGCCTATCTGGCGGACGCTGTCACCGACGACCTGACCACCGACCTCGCACAGATCCCCGGCAGCACGGTGATCGCGCGCGAGACGGCCGACAGCTACAAGGGGCGCGCGGTGCCGGCGGGCGAGGTCGGCCGCGCGCTGGGCGTGCGCTACCTGCTGGAAGGCAGCATGCGGACCGAGGCTGACTCGCTGCACATCAACGCGCAGCTGATCGACACCGGGTCCGGCGCGCATCTGTGGGCGCAGCGTTTCGACATCGCGCGCGCCGGCCTGGGCGAGGCGCGCGACACCATCGTGCGGCGGATCGCCTCGGCGCTGAACGTGGCGCTGGGGGCCGCCGTGAGGGCGCGGGGGTTGCACGACCGGCCGGACGACCCCACCGCGCTCGACCTGTTCTTCCGCGCGCGATCGATCCTGGACCACGACGACAGCCTGCACGGCTTCCAGGCCGCGCAGAAGCTGCTGGAGCAGTCGGTGGAACAGCAGCCCGGGTTCGGCGACGCGTTGGCCGAGCTGGGTGCGATGCTGCTGCGCAAGATACAGAGCGTGGACGACCCCGACGACCAGGCGGATTTTGCCGAGGCGACGACGATGATCGCGCGGGCGCGGGCGTCCTCGCCACGCAACGCGCGCGCGTTGGCGGCGCAGGCGCAGGCGATGGTCATCCAAGGAAAATATGCCGAGGCCGCCTATGCGGCGCGCGAGGCGTTGGCCGGCGATCCTTCGGACGTGGCAGCGCTGGGCGCACTGGCCAAGTCGGCTTTTCAGCAAGGATTGCTGGACGAGGCGGGGCGTGCCTGGGAGACGCTGCTGCGGATCAACCCGGGCGCGCCATCCGACCGGTCGCGGCTGCTCGGGCTCGGCTACGTGCGGCTGCTGCAAGGGCACACGGACGCCGCGACCGACCTGATCCAGCGCGCCGTCGCCGGCGACCCGGAACCGCATCCGGGCGCAGACAACTGGGGCCGGGCGGAGGGCGCGCGCATGCTGCTGACGGCAGCAGCCGCCATGCGTGGCGACGTGGCCGAGGCGCACCGGCGCTACGTTGCGTACGACGGTCTGTGGCCGCACCGGAGCGTGTGGCGCATCGCCGCGAGCGCGTCGCGCAAGGTCGCCGCCCTGCCTGGTTTTTCGGCGCTTCTGGCTGCCCTGCGCCAGGCCGGCATGCCGGACTTCACCGACGAGCACGCGGATTTCGGGGTGGCGCCCTCGGCCGCGGCGCTTCCGCTGGAGACGTTCACGCCCACGCCGCTGAGCATGCCTGGTGCCATGACGATCGACACCGCCGGTCTGGTGAGGATGCTGCAGCAGCCTCAGACGATGCTGATCGACCTGGGGGCTGGCGTCAGTGTGCCGCCGGGCGCGGTGTGGGAGGACGAAGACGCTCAAACAGGCGACAACCTGGCCTTCGTCGAGGCGAGTGTGCAGCGCGCCGGCGGTTGGTCCCGCCAAGTGGTGGTCATGTCGCGAGGGCCCTGCGAGAGCGCTTCCTACAACGTGGTTCTGCGGCTGGTCTCTGCCGGCAGACAAGTCGTGTGGTACAGGGGCGGAGAGGAAGCCTGGGCCAAGGCGGGACTTGCGTCCATCGATCATCGCGCTTGATTCATGGACGAAGCTACGTCGTTATGATCTCGCTCGAAAACTCCGAAAGGAAAGGCAGATGAGCGGCACACAAGCGGACATAGACAGCGATCTGAAGCTGAACGGCGCATTGTTCCTAGACGTGTCATTCGGCTTCGAGAAGAAGTGGCTGATCGGCCCGGACGGCCAATTGTCCAAGTTCCCGCCCGGCGTAGGCGACGGCGGAGCGACCGTGGCGATCGGGCCTGTCAACCTGAAGGGTTTGTCCCAGGCGCAGGTCGCCGAGGCTGTCGCCAAGCGCGCCAGCGACATGGCGCTGGTTGCCACGGCAGTTGCAGTTGCGAACAGGCAGTTTGCCGATGCGCTGTTCGCGGCGGGTTACGGCACGGCGGCAAGCTAAGAAAGTAAGCGCTTCTTTTTTGAAAAAAAGAAGCAAAAAACTTTTGTCCCTGCTGTCGCGGAGGTTCTGCAGCGAGCACCCAGGGAACAAAAGTTTTTTTGGTTCTATTTTTCAAAAAAGAACCGCTTGCTTATTGCGGTATCAGCTTCACGCGTCCTGACGGCACAACGAACGTCGCCAACTCGTTCAACGTGGAATTCGGCGTCTTCACCGTGCTCGGCGTCTTGAACGTGCAGACCAGCCGCTCGGGCGTCATCGTCAGGATACCGTAGCCCCAGGTGCTGCCGTTCCAGAACTGCATGTGCGGATTGTATTTCAGGATGTACGGCTCGAGCGAATCCTGCGGCAGCCCTGCCGCGGCCAGGCGTTTTGCCGCCGCCGGGGACGAGGCCGGCGCCGGCGTGTCGATGCCGGCGTCGAGGTAGTTGCCGGAGCTGATCGCACCCACCATCAGCTCGACGCCCACCGGTTCGGCGTGCAGGTCGTTGTAGTCGGTTTTCAGGTACGAGGCCATGAACAGGTGCGCGTCGCCGGAGATGGCGACGAAGTTCTCCACGTTTGCTGCCTGGATGGTGCTGAGGATCTCGGCGCGTTCGTCCGGATAGCCGTCCCACTGGTCGAGGTCGAAGTAGATCAGCTCGGGTGAGAGCGGCGGGCCGAACTTGTACTGCGCGAGCATCACCTCGTTGGCCCAGATCTTCCACGTCGCCTTTGATTGCGTGACCTGCTCAAGGAACCATTCCTTCTGCGTAGCGCCGAGCATGCTGCGCGACGAGTCGAACTGCGCCGGGCAGCCGAGCGTCTCGTAGCGCTCGCCGATGTCGACGTCGCCGCAGGGCGGGCCGTTGCGGTACAGCCGCTCGTCGGTGACGACCAGCTGCATCATCGTGCCGAAGTTGAAATTACGATAGACGGTGATCTGTTTTTCCCAGTTCAGGCTGGGATTGTACGGCACGGCGGCGAGCGAGTACTCGGTCCAGGCCTGGGTGGCCGCCGCGCGCAGGGCGGGCTGCGGCGTGGTGGCGGACTTGCCGGGCGGGTTGGTGTCCTCGTGGTGGTCCTGGTGGCAGTCGTTGAAGAACTCGTGGTCGTCCCACAGCAGGATGAAGGTGAACTGCTCGTGCGCGGCCTGGATCTGCGGGTCGGCGCGGTAGGTCTGCCAGAGGTGGCGGTAGTCGGGCAGGCCCTGCGGGTATTGGCCGCCCAGCGGGTAGGGCGGCACCACGCGCACCGGTCCGTTGTTCGGGCCGCCGACGCCGTCGTCGAGATACTCGTAGATGTAGTCGCCAAGGAAGACGACCACGTCCACGTCCTCCTGTGCGAGGAAGCCATACGCGTTGTAGAAGCCGTTGCTGTAGTCCTGGCAGACCACGAAACCGACGTTGAGCTTGGTCAGCGTGTCACCGGGCAGCGGCAGCGTTTTCAGCCGGCCGGTATTGGTCGGGATGTTGTCGAACACGAAGCGGTAGTAGTACGCCGTGAACGGCTGCAATACCGCGTTCTGGATCGGCAGGGAGACGGTGTTGTCGAGCTCCGCCTGCACGGTGGCGGTGCCTTCCAGCAGCACGCTGTTGCCATCGAAATCCGGCGTGGTGCCGATTTGCCAGGCGATTGTGGTGCTGCCGGTCCGCCTGGTGGCCGCGGGTGCGACGCGCGTCCAGATGACGGCGCCGTTCGGGTTGGGGTCGCCGGAAGCGAGGCTCTGCGGAAAGGTGGTGGCGGTGTCGAGCGGGGTGGCAGCCGGGTTGACCGCGAAGATGCTGCGGTCGGTGGCGGCCTCGGCCGACGGGATGAACGGGACCGGATGGGCGTAGGCGGGAGTGACGGCGCCCGGCGTGGCACCGCGCATGCCGCCGGCAACCCAGCCGACTGCGCCGGCCGCCAGGCCGGTTAAAAATCCACGACGCTGCATTCGACGCTCCCGATCGCTAAACTGACGGCAAACTGACATCGCGGCGGGGCGGTGTTTGTTAATAAAAAGTGACAGTTTTGGGACGAGCGAAGGCAAGCAAGCGGTTCTTTTTTGAAAAAAAGAACCAAAAAACTTTTGTCTCCGCTGTCGCGCGCTCGTTGGAGAGTCCGCGACAGCGGAAGCAAAAGTCTTTTGCTTCTTTTCTTCAGAAAAGAAGGCCTTGCCTAGAAGTTGAAAGAGACGCGCACCCGGGCTAGGCACCCGAAACTCAGGCCAGTGAGGCACCACGGCAAATGCAGACGCGACACGTGCCCATCGTCGATCGCCGCTACTGGTTCGGCATCACATTCGCCAGCATCTTCGGCACCAACCTCGGCGACTTCTACGCGCATGAGAGTGGTTTGGGCCTCGGCCTGGGCCTGCTCCTGCTCGTTGTGCTGTTCGCGGCGACCTACCTGGTCGAGCCGAGAGACGCAGCGGCGCACCAGGTCTACTACTGGCTCGCGATCATCATCATCCGAACCGGCGCCACCAACATCGCCGATTACCTGGCGTTCCGCGTCCGTATCCCGGCCCTGCTGCTGGCGGCCGCACTTGCGGCAACGATTGCGGTCCTGGCCTGGCGCGGTGCCGCAGTTCGGGCACGGGCCGACACGGAGACGGCCGACCCAACGCTCGCGCAGACGAACCTCACCTACTGGGCCGCGATGCTCGCCGCCGGCGTGTTCGGCACCGTGCTCGGCGACGTCTGCTCGCATCGTTTCGGCCAGGGTCCCGCCGCGATCGGCCTGGGAGTGTTGCTCGTGGTGCTGCTCTCCACCGCGCAGTCGCGCGCTGCGACCAGCGTGGCGGTCTACTGGAGTGCAGTGGCGCTGGCGCGCACCGGGGGCACCTGCATCGGCGACTGGTTCGCCGAGAACCGGATGATGCATGTCGGCCTGCCGCTCTCGACCTTGCTGAGCGGGTCGGCGTTCGTTGCAATCCTGACGTTTTGGCGCAGCGTGAAGCGGAGGCAAGGCAAGCATTTCTGTTTTGAAAAAAAGAACCAAAAAACTTTTGTTCCCTAGGTACTCGCTGCGGGAGTCCGCGACAGCCGTGACAAACCCGAAGAGCGCGGGCGGATCTGAAGGAAGCGAGCGCTTCTTTTTCGAGAAAAACAAGCAAAAAGCTTTTGTCGCGGCTGTCGCGGGCAGCTGAAACGACACGTTTCGACCCGACGCGCCTTACGGAGACAAAAGTTTTTTGGTTCTTTTTTTCAAAAAAGAACTGCTTGCTTTCTATCAGTATGGAGAGCTGCCAGATGCCAACGCTCACCACCGAAACCCTAGAGATAGCCTACGAAGATGGCGGCCCGCCCGAGGCGCCCGTGATACTCCTGCTGCACGGCTGGCCGGACGACGCCACCACCTGGCACGACGTCGCACCGGCATTGCACGCAGCAGGGTTGCGCACACTGGCGCCGATGATCCGCGGTTTCGGCGGCACGCGGTTCCGCAACGCGCAGACGCCGCGCACCGGCAACAGCGCCGTGCTGGCAATGGACGCGCTTGCGTTGCTGGACGGGTTGAGTGTCACGCGGTTTTCGGTGGCCGGCCATGACTGGGGGTCGAACACGGCCGAGGCGCTCGCCGTTGGGTGGCCCGAGCGTGTCGAGCGGATGGCGTTGCTCTCCAGCCCGCCGCGGCTGGGCGGGACGAAGACGCCACCGTTCTGGCATGCGCAGCTGCAGTGGTATCACTGGTTCCAGGCGACCGAGCGCGGTGCGCAGGCCGTGCGCGAGGACCCGAAGGGTTTTGCGCACGTCATGTGGCAGAACTGGTCGCCGCCGGGCTGGTTCGACGCCGCGACCTTCGACCGCGTCGCACGCTCGTTCGACACGCCGGGTTGGGTCGACGTGACGCTGCACAGTTACCGCGCGCGCTGGGACGAGGCGGAACCCGATCCGGCAAGCGCGTGGCTGGATGAAAAGGTACGCGCAACCGAGAAACTCTCGTTGCCGACGTTGTACATTCAGGGCGGTGCAGACGGTGTAAACCCGCCGGCGGTGAGCGAGACGGTAGCGGACAAGTTCAGCGGCCCGTTCGAACGCGTCGTGCTGGACGGCGTCGGCCATTTCCCGACGCGCGAGGCACCGACGGAGGTGGGCCGGCTTCTTACGCGGCATTTCTCGTGACGCGTGACCTGCGTCGGACAGGCGGGAAGAGAAGCGAAGGCATATCCTTTCGAGAAAACAACAAAAGGCTTTAGGCGCGCTGTCAGCGGGAGCTGAGACGATGGGTGATCCAGGCATAGCCCGTCGATAGCGGCGGCAAGGGAAAGCAAGGCAAGCAGTTCTTTTTTGAGAAAAAGAACCAAAAAACTTTTGTCCCCGTGGCGTGCGTTGCGTTGAGACGTGTCGTCTCAGCTGTCCGCGACAGCGATCGCAAAAGCTTACTTCTTTTTCTCGAAAGAGAAGCGCTTGCTTCCTGCATCACGGCTCCACGATGCGCCCCCCAGCCAGCGGCCGTGTCACACCAGTCGTGCCAGGCAGGCTCAGCGGCAACCCGCGTTGCACCCGCACCGCCAGCAGGCCGAAGCACTGCGCCTCCAGCGCATCGCCGTCCCAGCCCACCACCTCCACCGCGTCAACCGGCACGCGCATCGCGTCCGCCAGCGCCGACATGACGGCCGCGTTGTGCCGCCCGCCGCCGGTGACGAGCACGCGCAGCGGTGCGGCCGGCAACGAAGCGGCGGCGACCGCGCGTGCGGTAAACGCCGCCAGGGTGGCGGCGCCGTCCGCGGTGGACAGGTGCGCCACCTGGTCCAGGGCGTGGGCGAAATGCTGGCGGTCGAGCGATTTCGGCGCCGGCAGGGCGAAGAACGGGTCGGCCAGCAGGCAGGAGAGTACGGCGTGGTCCGGCTTGCCGGCGCGGGCGGTGCGGCCGCCCTCGTCCATGGCGGCGCCGGTGCGCTGCGCCATCCAGTCGTCCAGCAGGGCGCCGCCGGGGCCGGTGTCGCAGGCCAGCAGCGTGCCGTCCGGGCCGATGTAGGTGAGGTTGGCGACGCCGCCGATGTCAGCCCGGCCAGCAGCACCGGGTCGCCGATCTGGCGGGTGAGGCGGCGCGCCGGCGCGTGCAGGATGGTCTGGCCGTGAAATCCCAGCAGCTCGGCAGGCTGGCGCAGTTCGGCCACCGCCTGGGCGTGCACGAAGGTGAGCTTGGCCGCGGCTTCGGACACCAGGTCGGGCGGGGCTGCCTCGCCCACCTCGATCAGCTCGCGCAGCAGCGCGCGCAAGGGGGCAGCGTAGGGGATCGTCAGGCTGGGGCCGAACGAGCCCACCGTCTCGCCGTCGGTCTCCAGGAACGCCGCGTCGACCCCGTCCAGCGAGGTGCCGCTCATCAGCCCGATCACCCGCATGTCTTCCGCTCCCGCAGCGTCCTTGGTAAGCGTCCGGCTCGACAGTCGCCGTTGCGGCCAGCTGGCGCGGTCTTCCTGCGTTCCGGTGCTCCTGGCCCTGCGAGGCCGTTGCGCTCCGTCGCTCGGAACACCCCGCCTTCTGGCTGACTCGGCGGATCTCTCAAACGGACACCAGGCGCAGGCCTATGGCACGCAACGCGTTTCTCCAAGAGGCCGAGGCCCGCGGCTTCGTCCACCAGTGCACCGACGCCGACGGGCTGGCCGACGCGCTGAACGCCGGCGTGGTCAGCGCCTACGTGGGCTACGATTGCACCGCGGACAGCCTGCACGTCGGCAGCCTGGTCAGCATCATGCTGATGCGGCTGCTGCAGCGCCACGGCCACCGGCCGGTTCCGCTGCTGGGCGGCGGCACCACCAAGATAGGCGACCCCTCCGGCCGCGACGAGAGCCGGCAGTTGCTGACCGACGCGGCGATCGCCGCCAACATGGCCGGCATCGCGCGCAACTTCGCGCCCTACCTGCGCTTCGGCGAGGACACCACCGACGCCTTCGTGGTCAACAACGCCGACTGGCTCGACGGGCTCGGCTACATCCCGCTGCTGCGCGAGGTGGGCGCGCACTTCACCATCAACCGCATGCTGACGATGGACAGCGTGCGGCTGCGGCTGGACCGCGAGCAGCCGCTGACGTTCCTCGAATTCAACTACATGATCCTGCAGAGCTACGACTTCCGCGAGCTGCACCGCAGGTATGGCGTGCGGCTGCAGATGGGCGGGTCGGACCAGTGGGGCAACATCGTCTCCGGCGCCGACCTGGTGCGGCGAACCGACGGCGCGCAGGTGTTCGGCCTGACGGTGCCGCTGATGACCACCGCGTCCGGCGCCAAGATGGGCAAGTCGGTGCGCGGTGCGACCTGGCTGAGTGCCGAGCGGCTGAGCCCGTACGA
>CAXUIR010000086.1:8353-8607 GCA_964251005.1 uncultured Acetobacteraceae bacterium
GCGCAACGTGGAGGATGCCGACGTCGGCCGCTTCCTGCGGCTGTTCACCGACCTGCCGCTCGACGAGATCGCCCGGCTGGAGCAGCTGGGCGGCGCGGAGGTCAACGAGGCGAAGAAGCGGTTGGCGACCGAGGCGACGGCGTTGCTGCACGGGCGCGCGGTGGCCGAGCAGGCGGCGGAGACGGCGCGGTCCACCTTCGAGGCGGGTGCCGCGTCCGACACGCTGCCGACGCACTTGGTTCCCGCGGCGGAGC
>CAXUIR010000087.1:0-8544 GCA_964251005.1 uncultured Acetobacteraceae bacterium
ACTCCGGGTCCAGCTTGGCGCCCTCGGCCAGGGCGCGCAGGCGTGCCACCTGCTGGGCTTCGCGCGCCGTGTCGGCCGGCGGCAGGCCAAGATGCGCCTTCAGTCGGCCGACCTGCTGGGTGCATTTGAAGCGTTCGGCCAGCAGGTAGATCAGCGCAGCGTCGATGTTGTCGATGCTGTCGCGGAGCGTGCGGAGCTCTTCCGGGGTCAAGGCAAGCAGTTCTTTTTCGAAAAAAAGAACCAAAAAACTTTTGGTCCCTGGGTCGTGCCGTGTGGGAGAGTCCGCGACAGCCGCGACAAAAGTCTTTTTGCTTCTTTTTCTTCAGAAAAAGAAGGCCTTGCTTGCCTAATCCGCATCCGCCCCCGCCATAGTCGCCGCCAGCCTTGGCATCCGCTGCTCCGCCTCCGGAGAGAGCCAATGCGCCAGCGCATCGAGATACAGGTAGATCACCGGCGTCGTATAAAGCGTCAGCGCCTGGCTGAGGATCAGCCCGCCCACCATCGCGTAGCCCAGCGGCTGGCGCAGTTCGGAGCCGGCCCCGTGTTCCAACATCAGCGGCAGGCCGGAGAGCAGGGCCGCCATGGTGGTCATCATGATCGGCCGGAAGCGCAGCAGGCAGGCCTGGGTGATCGCGTCCAGCGGTGCGGCGCCGCCTTCGCGTTCGGCGTGGATGGCGAAGTCCACCATCATGATGCCGTTCTTCTTGACGATGCCGATCAGCAGGATGATGCCGACGATGGCGATCGCCGAGAGGTCGCGCCCGGCCAGCATCAGCATCAGCAACGCGCCCACGCCGGCCGACGGCAGGGTGGACAGGATGGTCAGCGGCAGGATGTAGCTTTCATACAAAACGCCGAGGATAATGTAGACGGCCACCAGAGCCGCGGCGATCAGGTAGGGTTCGCTGCTGAGCGAGGACTGGAACGCCGCCGCGTTGCCCTGGAACGACCCCTGCAGCGCGCCCGGCGCGCCGATCTGCACGCGGGCGGCGTCGACCTGGTTCACCGCCTCGCCCAGCGAGGCGCCGGGCACCAGGTTGAAGCTGATGGTCACCGCCGGGAACTGGCTCTGGTGGTTCACCGCCAGCGGCGAGATCGGGATGGTGGTGCGGTGGACCAGGGCGGAGAGCGGCACCGGCGGGCCGCCAGACGTGCCGCGGACGTAGAGGCGGTCGAGCGTGCGGACGTCGCCCTCAAGCTGCGCGGGCACCTCCTCGATCACATAGTACGAGTTCAGCTGGGTGAAGTACTGGGTGACCTCGCGCTGGCCGAACGCGTCGTAGAGCGTGTCGTCGATCTGCTGCGGCTGGATGCCGAAGCGGGCGGCGGCGTCGCGGTCGATGGCGAGCGTGGCGGTGGTGCCGGCGACCTGCTGGTCGGTGGTGACGTCGCGCAGGATCGGGATCGTGCGCAGCCGGTCCAGCAGCTTCGGCGCCCAATCGTTCAGCTCGGCCGGATCGGCGTCCTGCAGGGTGTATTGATACAGCGTGCGGGCGAGGCGGCCGCCGACGGTGATGTCCTGCGCGGGCTGCATGTAGATGCGGAAGCCCTCGATCGCCTGCGCCTTGGCCGCCAGGCGGGCGATCACCGTGGTGATCGGGTCGCGCGTGCCCCAGGGCTTGAGGTTCATGTAGATGCGGCCGTTATTGGCCGTCTGCCCGCCGTTGCCGGCGCCGATGAAGGACGCGAAGCTGGCCACCGCCGGGTCGGCCTGCAGGATGGCGTTGAGCTGCTCCTGCTTCTCGTACATCTCCTTGTAGGACGTGTCCTGGTTGGCTTCCGTGATGGCGATCAGCGTGCCGATGTCCTGCTGCGGGAAGAAGCCTTTCGGAATGATGACGAACAGGTAGCCGGTCAGCGTGACGGTGGCGAGGAACACCATCAGCGTCACGAAGCGGAAGCGCAGGGCCACGTTCAGCGTGCGGCTGTAGAACGCCAGCATCGCGTCGAACACCGACTCCACCGCGCGGTACAGCCGGCCGTGCTCGTGCGTCTCTGCCTGCAGGAAGCGCGCGCACATCATCGGCGTCAGCGTCAGCGAGACGAAGGCGGAGATCACCACCGTCATCGACACCACGATGGCGAACTCGCGCAGCAGCCTACCCACGATGCCGCCCATCAGCAGCAGCGGGATGAACACCGCGATCAGCGAGACGCTGATCGAGACGATGGTGAAGCCGATCTCGCTGGCGCCCTTCAGCGCGGCCTCAAGCGGCGCCATGCCGTCCTCGATGTGGCGGTAGATGTTCTCCAGCATGACGATGGCGTCGTCGACCACGAAACCCACCGCGATGGTGAGCCCCATCAGCGAGAGGTTATCCAGGCTGTAGCCCATGATGTACATCGCCGCGAAGGTGCCCACCAGGGCCAGCGGCACGGTGACGCTGGGGATGATGGTGGCCCACACGCTGCGCAGGAACAGGAAGATCACCATCACCACCAGCGCGATGGAGAGCACCAGGGTGAACTCCACGTCGGCCACCGAGGCGCGGATGGTCTGCGTGCGGTCGACGATGGTCTGCACGTGGATGGACGGCGGAATGCTCTTCTCCAGCCGGGGCAGGGCGGCCTGGATGCGCTCGACGGTGGCGATGACGTTCGCACCCGGCTGCTTGTACATGATCAGCAGCACGCCGCGGCGTGTTTTGCCATTGGCGTCCTGCCAGGCCGCGAGCTCGTCGTTCTGCGGGCCGCGTACCGCCTGGCCGATGTCGCGGATACGCACAGGGGCGCCGTTGCGGTAGGCGACGATGAGCTTGCCGTAATCCGCCGGCTCGGTCAGCTGGTCGTTGGCCTGCACGGTGAAGGACTGGCGGTTGCCGTCGATGCTGCCCTTGGGGCTGTTGACGGTGGCGTTGCTCAGGACGGTGCGCACGTCCTCCATGGTCAGGCCCATCGCCGCGATGCGCGCCGGGTCGATCTGGACCCGGATGGCGGGCTTCTGCTGGCCGCCGACGATCACCTGGCTGACGCCGGTGACCTGGCTGAGCTGCTGGCTCAGCACGTTCTCGGCGTAGTCGTCCACCGTGGTCAGCGGCAGGTCGTTCGACCACACGCTCATCAGGAAGATCGGGCTGTCGGCCGGGTTCACCTTGCGGAAGGTGGGCTGGCTGGGGAGGTTCTTGGGCAGCTGGCCCTGCGCGCCGTTGATCGCCTCGAGCACGTCGGTGGCGGCCGCGTCCACGTTGCGCGAGAGGTCGAACTGCACGGTGATGGTGGAGCTGCCGAGCACGTTGATCGACGTCATCTGGCTCAGCCCGTTGATCTGGCTGAGCTGCGTCTCCAGCGGCTCGGCCACCGAGCTGGCCATCACGTCCGGGCTAGCACCGGGGTAGCTGGCACTGACCGAGATGGTGGGGAAGTCCACCGTCGGCAGCGGCGCCACCGGCAGCAGCGGGTAGCTGGCCAGGATGACCGCCGCCATCAGCAGCGACGTGGCGATCGGCCGGCGGATGAAGGGGGTGGAGATGCTCATGCGCGCGGGCTCGGCAGCGGCGCCACCGGCAGCAGCGGGTTGCTGGCGACGCCCCTCAGGATGTGAGCCGCCACGACCAGGCGGGTGACCGTCGGCCAGCGGGCAAGCGGGGTAGGGATGCTCACGGGCAAGGGCTCAGCTCGCGTCCTGCTGATGGGGGTCGACCTTGGTGCCCGGTTGCACGCGAAGCTGGCCGGACAGCACCACCGTCTCGCCTGCCTGCAGCCCGTCGCTGATGATGGCCTGGCCAGCATCCTGGTAGCCGACGGTCACCGTGCGGCGGTCCACCGTCTGGTCGGGCTTGACGCGGTAGACGTAGAGGCCGTCCGGGCCGTGCTGGACGGCCTGCGGCGGCAGCGTCACCGCGGCCTGCGCGGTGCCTAGCAGCAGCCGGCCGGTGACGAACTGGCCGGGCCACAGCCTGTCGTCGGTGTTGGCGAACTCGGCCTTCAGCTCGATCGTGCCGGTCAGCGTGTCGATCGTGTTGTTGATGGTCAGCAGCTTGCCGCGGCTGAGCACCTGGCCGCCGTCGCCGGACAGGGCGTCGACTTCCGGCGCGCCGCCGGTCCGCGACATCGCCGTGCGCACCATCGCCAGCTGGTCCTGCGGCAGGGTGAACAGCAGCGCGATCGGGTGGACCTGGGTGAGGCTGACGATGCCGGTCTGGTCGGTGGCGTGGATGAGGTTGCCGATGTCGACCAGCCGCAGGCCGACAACGCCCTCGATCGGCGCGGTAATCCGGCAGTAGTTCAGGTTCAGCTCGGCGCTGGCAACGGCTGCCTCGTCGCCCTGCAGGTTGGCGACGTACTGGCCGACCAGCGCCTGCTGGGTGTCGGTCTGCTGGTGCGACGCCTCGTTGGTGCGGACCAGGTTGGCGTAGCGCACCAGGTCGCGCTTGGCGTTTTCCAGCTGCACCTCGTCTGCGGCGCGCTTGGCCTGCGCCTGGGCCAGTGCCGCGGCGTACGGGCGCGGGTCGATCTGGGCGAGCAGGTCGCCGGGGTGGACCGTCTGGCCCTCGCGGAAGCCGATGCTGTCCAGGTTGCCGTCCACCCGCGCGCGCACCAGCACCGAGCGGTAGGCCTGCACGGTGCCGATGCCGGTGAGGTATTCCGGCACGTCCTGACGCGCCGCGCGCACCACGGTCACCGGCACAGCGTCGCCGCCGGCCTGGGCGTGCGCCCAATGCGGGCCGGCCACGGCGGCGAGGCAGGCGGCTGCCAGAAGAATGCGAGCGATGCGGCCGGCCAGCGGTGCCCGGCCTGGTGTCTGTTCGGTCAAGTCGCTTGCCTCTGTGTCGGCCGGTCACCCGGACCGGCGTTCCTGCCATGCACCCCAACGGGCCTGTCGAGCAAGTGGCCGGAGCGGCGACGGCGTTCAAGTTACCGGCGGGCGGGGCAGCCGCGGGCCCGCGGGCGCCAGGCGGTCCGGCGGGCGCAGGGCCAGACGCGTGGGCATCAAGCGGTAGGCGGCGAGGTCGCGGCCGATCACCCCGGCCGGACGCAGCATAGAGACCGGTTGCGAGACCATCGCCGCCATCCTGCCCACCGGCGCGATGCCGCCGGGCGGCGGCGCGGCGGCCAGCGCAGTGCTGTCGGCGTCGGGTTTCGGCGCCGGCGCTTGCGATGCGTGCCGGCGGGATGGTCTGTCGCCGTCCCGGCGGCCGTCCGGCAGCGCCCATTCTGCCAGGACGCGGCGCTGGTAGTCCTCGCCCAGGGTTGGCGTCTGCGAGTGGTAGGCCGCCGCCGCCCTGGGCCAGCTGCCGGTCTGGCCGAACAGATTGACCAGGAAGGTTGCGGCGTAGGCCGCGTTGGCGGCAGGGTCGAACGCCTGTTCGAGCGAGGCAAAGGCGTCCGGGTGGTGCATCAGGTTCACCTGCATGCAGCCGACGTCCATCGAGCGGACGCCGCGCGCCTGCAGCGCCCGTACTGCGGCCAGCGCTTCGGTCTTGCTGGCGTAGAAGCTGCCCACGCCCTCGGCGTTCACCGTCCACGGCCAGGGTGCGATGGCGCCGGTCTGCGGGTCGGGGCGGCCGGATTCAACGCGCGCGATGGCCTGCAGAAAGGCGTCCGGCACGCGGTGGGACGCCTCGGCCGCGGCGATGGCCGCCCTGCACAGGCTACCCTGGCCCGGGTCTGCGAGCGCACGCACGGCGGCATAAGCGGCAGAGGCCGACGCCGGCAGGCAGGCCCAGATCAGGAGAGCAAAAGCGACGCGGGAGAGGCGCATGCCGCATCATCGCGCGGTGCTGCTGAAGACGGCGTTAACGGCCCCAAGCGAAAATTGCTGCATTGCAAAAAAATGCTTGCGCAGCGTCCCCGCCGACCATACTCTTTGCATGCGGTGCTGCTTCGGCACGCCGCATCTTGGACGTTTCCTCCCTAAACTTGGCGGTGCCTCACGGCACCGCCTTTTTTTTTCGCCGCGTGCCGCTGCTGCCGACGTTAACCCGTTGCTAAACCGATACCACTAGCATCGGCAGCGCCAATATGGTCTACTTGCGCGTCGAACAGTCCGGCACGCTTGGGAAGGTCTGCACGTGCGTCTTACACCGGGTGGCGGGAACATCGATTTGAAGGGAGGAAGTGACGGTCTTCTTTTTCGAGAAGAAGCAAAAAGCTTTTGCGACGGCTGTCGCGGACGGCTGATACGACACGCCTGTTCCTGGCATACCCGACTGGAGCAAAAGTTTTTTGGCTCTCTTCGAAAAAGAACCGCTTGCTTCCTCGCCGACCGCCACGCCGTCACCGCGCTCGAATACGGCATCGTCGCCGCCTTCCTCTGCCTCTCCCTGCTCGGCATCTTCACCAGCTTCGGCAGCGTGGTCAGCGCGATGTTCTCCCGCGCGTCCAGTGGACTCTGACGCTTGCGGCGTTACTGCCGCATCAGCGCGGGCGCCTGGTCGGCGAGCAGCGCAGCCAGCCCGGCCATGTCCTCCTGCACGCGGCCGAAGCCCGGGCTCCTCTCCAGGCTCGCCTCGTCCATGTACAACGCGCGGGCGACCTCCACCTGCAGGGCGTGGATGCGGCTGGACGGCTTGCCGTAGTGGCGGGTGATGTAGCCGCCGGCATAGGGGTCGTTGCGGCGCACCACGTAGCCGCGCCGGGTGAAGTGGTGCTCCACCTCGCGCAGCAGCGCCGGCGCGCAGGCCGCCCCGTGGAAGTCGCCCAGCACGATGTCCGGCACCGGCCGGCGGTCCTGGCAGGCATGCGCCGGCATCGAGTGGCAGTCCACCAGCAGGCAGGCGCCAAAGCGGTCGCGCGCGGCCTGCGCCAAGGCGAGCATCGCGTCGTGGTAGGGCTGCCAGCACTCCGCCACTCGGCGCTCCGCCTCGGCGAAGCGCAGGCGGCCGCGATAGATCGCCTCGCCGGTGGCCACCACGCGGGCGATGGTGCCGAGGCCGGCGCTCACCCGCGCGCTGGTGGTGTTGACCCAGGCCGGCAGCGCGTCCTCGAACATGGCGGGGTCGAGCTCCCACGCCTCGCGGTTGGCGTCGCACCAGGCGCGCGGAAAACTGGCGGCGATCAGCGTGCCGCCGTGGTCGGGCACACCGGCGCAGATCTCCTCCATGAAGCAGTCCTCGCTGCGGCGCAGGGCCATCGCATCCAGCCTGGCGGCGGCGAGGAAGTCCGGCACGTAGTTGCGGCCGGAATGCGGCGAGGAGAACAGCAGCGGCGCGGCCTGGCCGGATGGCGCCCGAATGGTGTAGCAGCCGGGCCGGTCGGTCAGCGCGGCATCGGACAGAAGGTGGCGCCCAAGAAGATCGTTATCGGCGCGATCGATGGGTCCCTCGCCAGAAAGCTGGGCCCGGTGGTGGGCGCGACAGGGATTGAACCTGTGACCCCTACCATGTCAAGGTAGTGCACTACCGCTGTGCTACGCGCCCACGCTGCGGAGAGCGGTTCCTACGGAAATCGGGTCGGTCTCGCAAGCCCTGGCGCGACGCAAAAGCACGCGCTTCTTTTTCGAGAAAAAGAAGCAAAAAGCTTTTGGTGCGGCTGTCGCGGTCCTGTCCGGCGAGCGCGCGACAGCGAGTCAAAAGTTTTTTCGTTCTTTTTTTCGAAAAAGAACCGCTTGCTTTTGTCAGGTGCTCGCCGGGAACGCGAACCCAGTGTCACGTCGTCCGCTACCGCAAGCAGCCGCCGGGCACGGAGACCGACATGCAACGCCACACAAGGCTCACCGATTGCGCTGTGCCCGGGCAGAACGGCCGCGTCTGGTGACCACCACGCACGGCGGCGACGACGCTCGGATCTGCCGCACCATCTACCGCTACGGCTCGCTCGCCGGCGGCCATTTCGGCGACCTCGTCCTGCGGCGGGACGGCAGCGTGGGCCACTACCGCCACCCCAACGAGACGGCTTACCGCATCGTCGGCGAAAGCCTCGCTTTCCTCGACGCAGCCGGGTGCCCAACCAACACGCTGGCCTTCGCGGCCGAGGTGAACGCGTTCGTCTCCCGCGACGCCGGGCTGTACCTGCTGCCGGTGATCGAGCTGCCGGCTGTCCCGCCAAACCCCCAGGCGGCCACTGCCCTGCTGATCAACACCATCCCGAAAAGCGGCACCTACCTGCTGGAAGCCGCCGCCGTGCACGCCGGCCTGCACCGCACCCGCCTGCACCTGTTCGCGCATCTCTGCGACGACTACCGCTCCGTGCCGGATGCCGAGATGCACACGGCCCCGGAACGGCACCGCCGTACCGTCCCGGCCGCCGCGGTCGCGCACATCCTGCAGCCGGGCGAGGTGGCAGTGGGCCACATCGACGACGATGCGCAGCTGGACGGCGTGGCCCAGGCCGGCGTCAGGATCGTGCACTGCGTGCGCGACCTGCGCACGGTGCTCACCTCGCTCTACAGGTTCAAGCGGCAGGTGGTGCGGCCGCTCTCCCCGGCCGACGCGGTCTGGCGGGCGCTGGGCGAAGCCGACGGGTTCCTTGGCTTTCTCAGCTTCTTTGCAGACCGCGACGTCGCGCACGGCGCCCGCACCGCCGCCTGCATCCTGCAACGCGGCGAGCCGCGACTGCGCTTCGAGGACCTGACCGGCGCCCACGATCCGTCGGTCCTGCAGGCAC
>CAXUIR010000088.1:0-4102 GCA_964251005.1 uncultured Acetobacteraceae bacterium
GGCACGCCCGGCACGTTGTCCACGCTGTCCCCCATCAGCGACTGCACGTCGATGACGCGGTCGGGGGCGACGCCGAACTTCTCCAGGACCTCGGCCTCGCCGATCGGCTTCTGCTTGATCGGGTCGAGCATGGTGACGCCGGGACGCACCAGCTGCATCAGGTCCTTGTCGGAGCTGACTATGGTGACGCTGGCGCCAGCGGCCACGCCGGCTTTGGCGTAGGCGGCGATGAGGTCGTCGGCCTCCCAGTCCTCGCACTCGACGGACGCGATGCCGAAGGCGGCGGTGGCGTCGCGCACCAGCTTGAACTGCGGGATCAGCTCGGAGGGCGGCTCGGGGCGCTGCGCCTTGTACTGGTCGTAGATGCGGTTGCGGAACGTGGTGCTGCCCGCGTCGAACACCACGGCGAGGTGGGTGCCGACATGGCCGGCGAGAAAGCGAGCCAGCATGTTGGTGAAGCCGAACACGGCGTTGACCGGAGTGCCGTCGGCGCGCGTCATCGGCGGCAGCGAATGGAAGGCGCGAAAGATATAGCCGGAGCCGTCGATCAGAACGAGGCTGTCGCCGGCGGGGGCAGACGCTGGGTCCGTAAGCCCGTCGGCCGGAGCGGCAGGCAGGTCAGGGTCGGTCACGGCTGGAGTGATGGTGGCGGTGCCAGAACCACCGGCCACAGGCAGGCTGCCGCTGTCGGGCGCTTGCGTGACGGCCGCCTCTGGCGGATCGCCGGGCTGGGTGGCCGCGGGCAGGGCGGTATCGGTTCCTGCCGGATGAGGGGCGGCTGTCTGCGCGCCACTCACCGAGGCCAGGCTGTCGCTGTACGGCGCTTGCGTGGCGGCGGACTCTGACGACTGGCCGGCCTGGGTGGCCGCGGGCAGGGCGAGATCAGTTTCAGCCGGATCGGGGGCGGTGGTGTGCGAGCTATTCACCCAGGCCAGGCTGTCGCTGTCCGGCACTTGCGTGGGGGCCACCGCCCCCCCCGGGGCGCCCGCCATTGTCCGCTGCCAGCCTGGCGGCGGTTTTTCGCGGCTTGCCGGTGGGGGACGCGGGCAACGCGGTCTCGGCCGGCACCTGGCCGGCGGGCATGTCGGGCGCGTCGTTAATGATCGTCGTCCCCCGCGCCGGGCTTGAGCACGAACATCCGCGAGCAGTACGGGCAGTAGGTCTGCTGGTGCTCGATGCGCAGCCAGACGCGCGGGTGGCCCAGCGGGCCGTCGCCGCCGTCGCAGGCGACCACGCGGCTGTCGACCAGGATGGTCTCCACCGTGCCGATGGCGGGGGTTGGGGTCTGCGCGCCGAAGGCCATCTTCGATCCTGACGGGGTTGCGGGGGCTGTTGGGATGCTTGGCACAATACGCTGGGTTGGGGCCGTTTCAACCGCGCTGGCCGTGCTGGCGGTGGCCGCCGTGCTGCTGGCCGGCACCGGGTGGAGCCCGCTGCGCGCCGCCCGCGCGGCCACCGTGTCGGTGCTGCCGGGCTTCCCGCCGCCGGACCAGGTGTTCCACATGCGCGACGGCTTCGAGCTGCCCGCCCGCATCTGGCGTCCGGCACCCGGTGTGGCCCCTGCGGGCGTGATCCTGGCGCTGCACGGCTTCACCGACAGCCGGGACGCGTGGGCCATGCCCGCCGTGGGGTTCGCCGCGGCCGGCTACACGGTGGTCGCACCCGACCAGCGCGGCTTCGGCGCCACCGCGGACCGCGGTAGCTGGGCCGGCCAGACGACGATGATCGACGATGCGGCCGACCTGGCGGGGCAGTTGCGCGCCGCCTATCCCGGCCAGCGCCTGGTGCTGATGGGCGAGAGCATGGGGGCCGCCGTGACCATGTGCCTGGCCGCGCGCGCGCCGCAGACGGCCGACGCCTACGTGTTCGTCTCGCCGGCGGTGTGGGGGCGGGCGCAGATGGCGTTGCTGGTGCGCAGCGTGCTGTGGAGCGCCCACCTGGTGGCACCCAGCTGGCGACTGACCGGGCGCGAGGTGAAGCTGGAGATCGCCCCCAGCGACAACATCGAGGCCTTGCGCGCGCTGGCCGAGAACCCTCTGACGCTGCGCGGCGCCGACGTTGCCACACTGTACGGGCTGGTGGACCTGATGGACTCGGCGCAGGCGGCGGCCTCCCACCTGCCCGCCAACGCGCTGGTGCTAAGCGGACGGCGCGACCAGGTTATACCGCAGGCGGCGATTGCGGCGGCCTGGGCGAAGTTTCCGGCCCAGGTGCGGTGCGCGCTGTACCTGAACGGCTACCACCTGCTGCTGCGCGACCTGGACCGGGCGCTGGTGCAGGCGGACGTGCTCGCGTGGCTGGCGAACCCGCAGGCCTGGCTGCCGTCCGGCGCCGACATCAACGCGGCGTCGTGGCGGGCGGACCATGCGTGGTCGGCGGACGTGTCTGCCGCAGCACCGGCGGAAACGCTGGAGGCGACGACCGGGCGGAGTACCTGGCCGTTCTGAGCGAGGCGCACAGCGGCGGCCGGGGCTGGCATCGGCTTCGGTTTGGCTGTATCCGGACGACGCGGGACCCGTAGCTCAGCTGGATAGAGCGCTGCCCTCCGAAGGCAGAGGCCGAAGGTTCGAATCCTTTCGGGTCCGCCAACGACGAGATCGTGCAGAAGGCAAGGCAAGCAGTTCTTTTAAAGGAAAGAACCAAAAACTTGGGGCTGACCCAGGTCCGGGGTTGTTCGTTACGCTTGGAATTCTGACACGTCGAGGGCGTCGTAGACGTCGAAGCCGTCGGTGTAGACCACCGAGTCGGGCACTACCTCGCCGCGTATGATGGGGATCAGCGTCTCGCGGCGCAGGTCTGGCGAGACCATGGTGCTAACGCGTCCACCGCGCTTGAGGATGCCGAAGACGACCACCTTGCCGGCCGCGCCGCGTCCGCGTTTGCCCTTGCGATGGCCGCCGAAGTAGGTGTCGTCGACTTCGATCTCGCCGTTCATGGGGGCACTGTTGGCCAGGTTTTCGGCGATGATCTGACGCAAGCGGTGGTAGAACAGCACGGCGGATTTACGGTCAACTCCGGCCAGATCGGCGGACGTTCTGGCAGTGACACAAGCGATGAATAGTCCGCTATGCGATGCTGCTATTTTTCTGTTAGCCGAAAACGACTTACATGCATCCTCCGATCCGGATCTGGGTCAGTCTCAAGTTTTTTGGTTCTTGTTTTCAAAAAAGAACCGCTTGCTTTCTGTGAGCCGGCATCAAGGCCTGCTGGTATGAGTCCGTAAAGACAGGCAAGGCCTGCTTTTTTGAAAGCTGCAGACCTTTCATCCCCGCTGTCGCGAAGCTTCTGCAGCGCGCGGCAGCGGAGCCAAAATCTTTGGTTCTTTTTTTCAAAAAAGAACCGCTTGCCTTGCGCGTCAGTGGTCAGAGTTAGGGTTGTTCGTCCTCCTCGACGGCGAACCGCTTGGCCCGATCCGCCCGGCCTGCCAGACTTGCCGCATGTCCCTCCCGCTCCGTCTCGCAACGCTGGCCGCGGTCCTGCTCCTATCGCCGTGTGCGCGGGTGCTGGCCGGCTCGCCTGACCGGCAGCTCGCGGCCGTGCTCGCCGCCTACGATGCGTGGCTCACCGAAGCCGACCCGATCGGCGCCGGCCAGCGCGGCAACCTGGACGCCGCCGCGCGCTGGCCCGCCGCCACGCCTGCCGCACCCCCCGCCCGCTTAGCCACGCTTGCCGCCATCAAGGTGCCGCTCGACGCCGTGCCTGCCGGTGCGCTCGCCGGTGAGGACGCGCTGAACGACGAGCTGCTGTCCTGGCGCATAGGCACCGACCTGGCGCTGGACCGCTTCGACGAGGACCGCATTCCCTTCGCCAGCGACCAGGGCTTCTTCGCCGTCCCGGACTACGCCGCCCAGGGCACCCAGCCGCGCACGCAGGCGGAGGCACGCGCCTGGATCGCCAGGCTGCGCGCGCTGCCGGACTTCTACCGGACGGAGACGGACAACCTCACGCGCGGCGTGCGTACCGGCTTCGTGCTGCCGAAAGCCATAGCGGCCGTGCAGGCGCGCGCGGCCGCGGCGCTGGCCGACGTGCCGGCGGGCGACGACCCGCTGCTCAAGCCGCTGGCGCTGCTGGCCGCCGCGCTGCCGCAAGCGGACCGCGACGC
>CAXUIR010000088.1:4112-8523 GCA_964251005.1 uncultured Acetobacteraceae bacterium
ATCCTGCAAGGGTCGGTCAAACCGGCGCAGCGCGCGCTGGCGCAGTTCTACGCGAACACCTACGTGCCGCACGCGCGCGAGACCATCGGCGCCGGGTCGCTGCCGGACGGGCGCGCCTACTACGCGGCGCTGGTGCGCGCGCAGACCACCACGGACCTCACACCGGACCAGGTGTTCGACATCGGGCAGTCGGAGATCGCCCGCATCCGCCGCGCGATGGACACGCAGATCGCCGCGTCCGGCTTCCACGGCTCCTTCGCGCAGTTCCAAAGCTTGCTGCGCCGCGACCCCCGCTTCTACGTCCACAGCAAGGAGGAGCTGCTGGAGGCGGCCAGCCGGCTGGGCAAGCGCGTGGACGGCCAGCTGCCGCGCTTCTTCGGCAAGTTGCCGCGCCTGCCCTACGGCGTGGCGCCGGTGCCCGCCAGCATCGAGGAGGGCTACACCACCGCGCGCTACAGCGAGGGTGCTCCGCAGCAGGGCATCGCCGGCGAGCTGTGGATCAACACCTCGCACCTGGACCAGCGGCCGCTGTTCGAGCTGCCGACACTGGTGGCGCATGAGGGTGCGCCCGGCCACCACATCCAGATCGCGCTGGCACAGGAGCTGACGAACCTGCCGGCGTTCCGCCAGCAATCCGACATCACCGCGTTCGTCGAGGGCTGGGCGCTCTACGCCGAACAGCTGGTGGCCGAGATGGAGCTGTACGAGACGCCGTACCAGCGTTTCGGCCAGCTCTCGCTGGAGATGTGGCGGGCCTGCCGGCTGGTGATGGACGTGGGCATCCACGCGCGCGGCTGGACGCGCGACCAGGCGTTGGCGTGCCTGCGGGAGAACACCGCGCTGAGCGAGGTGAACATGCAAAGCGAGGTGGACCGCTACATCGCGTGGCCGGGCCAGGCGCTCGGCTACAAGATCGGCGAGCTGAAGATCATGGAGCTGCGGCATCGCATGGAGGCGGCGCAGGGTGCACGCTTCGACGAGCGTGCGTTTCACGACCTGGTGTTGGACGAGGGGGCTATGCCGTTGGCGGTGTTGGAGCAGCGGGTGCAGGCGGCACTGACCCGGAAGCCCTGAACGCGGAATGAGTAAAAGAAAGCAAGGCCTGCTTTTTTGAAAAATAGCAGCAAAAAACTTTTGTCCCTGCTGGCGCGGAGGTTTCTGCAGCGCGTACGCCGGAGACAAAAGTTTTTTGGTTCTTTTTTTCAAAAAAGAACCGCTTGCTTGCTTTCTCACCGATCAAAGACATGAATGCCAAGGCGGGACGCTCAGTGCGCGCTCGCACCCTCCGCGCCGATCCCGGTCTGCGAGCGCACGTAAAGCGCCTCGAACCGCCCCGCCTCGATGCGCGCTGCGGCCGAGTTCTGCGTCAGCACGCTGCCAAGCCAGCAGCCGAAGAACCCAAGCGGCATCGAGAACAACGCGGGATTGTCGTAGGCAAACGGAGCCGCGTGGAAGCCCAGCACCTTCACCCAGATGCCCGGGCTCAGCACCGTGAGCGCCACGGCGGAGACCAGGCCCAGCCAGCCGCCCAGCACCGCGCCGGCGGTGTTGAAGCGCCGCCAGTACATGTTCAGCAGCAGCACCGGGAAGTTTGCACTCGCCGCCACCGCGAAGGCGAGCCCCACCATGTAGGCGACGTTCTGTTTCTCGAAGGCGACGCCGAGCAGGATCGCCAGCACGCCGAGTGCCACGGTGGCCAGGCGCGAGACGACCACCTCGCGCCCTTCGGTGGAGCGCCCGCGCCTCACCACGTTGGCGTAGAGGTCGTGGCTGACGGCGGTCGCACCCGCCAGCGTGAGGCCGGAGACCACCGCGAGGATTGTGGCGAATGCCACCGCGCTGATGAAGCCTTTCAGCACGCCGCCGCCCACCGCGTCGGCCAGGTGGATGGCCACCATGTTGCTGCCGCCGATCACGCGACCGGCGGCGACGTAGGCAGGGTTCTGGCCAACCATGCTGATGGCGGCAAAGCCGATGACGAAGGTGAGGATGTAGAAGTAGCCGATGAACGTGGTGGCCCAGAACACCGACTTGCGGGCCTCCTTGGCGTCGGCGACGGTGAAGAAGCGCATCAGTATGTGCGGCAACCCGGCGGTGCCGAACATGAGTGCCACGCCCAGCGAGATCGTCGAGATCGGGTTCTTGAACTGCAACCCCGGTGCAAGGATCGCGGCTTTCTTCAAGTGCGCCTGCACTGCCGCGTCGAACATCGCCGAGAGGTCGAAGTCGAAATGGGCCAATGCGGCGAACGCCATGAAGCTGGCACCCAGCAGCAGCAGCACCGCCTTGATGATCTGCACCCAGGTGGTGGCGATCATGCCGCCGAACGTCACGTAGAGGATCATCAGTACGCCGACGATCACCACCGCGTACACGTAGGGCAGGCCGAACAGCAACTGGATCAGCTGGCCGGCACCCACCATCTGCGCGATCAGGTAGAAGGCCACGACCACCAGCGAGCTGGTGGCGGCGAAGCTGCGCACCGGCACCGCGGACAGCCGGTAGGAGGCCACGTCCGCCAGGCTGTACCTGCCGAGGTTGCGCAGGCGTTCTGCCATCAGGAACATGATGATCGGCCAGCCGACCAGGAAGCCGATCGAGTAGAGCAGCCCGTCGAAGCCGGCGGCGTACACCATCGCCGAGATGCCGAGGAAGGAAGCGGCCGACATGAAGTCGCCGGAGATGGCGATGCCGTTCTGCAACCCGGTGATGGACCCGCCGGCGGCGTAGAAGTCCGACGCGGTGCGGGTGCGGCGGGCGGCCCAGGCGGTGATCAGCAAAGTGAGCACCACGAAGCCGGCGAACATGGCGATGGCGGTGGTGTCGGTGGACGGTGGCGTTGCCGGCGCAGCGGCCGGCGAGGCCGCGTGGGCGGAAGCAACGTCCAGCAGCGCCGCGGCAGACGCGGCGGCGCCGGCCAGTACGGGGCGCCTCACCGCGGACCGGCCACGATGCGGCGGGTGAGCGCGTCGAAGCTGCTGTTGGCGCGCAGGACGTAGATGCCGGTGAGCAGGATGGCGCTGAGGATCACCCCGAGGCCGAGCGGGAAGCCCAGCGTCATCGGCCCCAGCACCGGCATGGCCATCAGGCCGGGGGCAAATGCTACCAGCAGCACGAAACCGAAATAGATCGCCAGGATCAGCGCTGTCAGCGTCCAGCCGAGGCGGCCGCGGCTGCGTTCAAGTTCGATGAAGGCGGGGGTGGCGCGCAGGCGTGCGCAGGTCTCGTCGTCCATCTGGGCTCCCTCGAAGCGGCGGTTCTGCGACCGCATTGATACAGATTGGCGGAAGACAGGGAGAAAGCGAAGGCCTTCTTTTCTGAAGAAAAGAAGCAAAAGACTTTTGGGCCCGCTGTCGCGGCCGGGTCGAAACGCGCGCGCCTCAGCTGCGACAGAAGACAAAAGTTTTTTGGTTCTTTTTTTCAAAAAAGAACCGCTTGCTTGCTTCCTTACAGGTATCGAAGTGCCACAAACCCCAACACCGCCAGTACCAGGAACAAGCTGGTCACCAGCACAAGCCGCTCCTCAATGAAGACGCGCGCCCGGTCACCAAAGAAACGCAGCGGCACCGCCTCGAGCAGGAAGAACCGCCCGCCGCGCGTGATGACGCAGGCGAGCACGAACTGCCCCAGGTCGAAATGCGCCGCACCCGCGGCAATGGTGACGAGCTTGAACGGTATCGGCGTCAGACCTTTCGCCAGGATGGCCACGAAACCATACATCGCGACGTAGGATTTGAACGCCGCGTAGGCGTGTTCGGCGTGGTAGAAGTGGACGAGCGGCATCGCCAGCGGCTCGAACAGCGCGGCGCCGATCCAGTAGCCCAGCAGGCCGCCCAGCACGCTGCCGGCGGTGCACACGAAGGCGAGCCACCAGGCGCGCGCCGGCCGGGCCAGGATCATCGGGATCAGCAGCACGTCCGGCGGGATGGGGAAGAAGCTCGCCTCGGCGAACGCGGTGCAGAACAGCCACAGCGGCGCCAGCCTGGTGGCCGACAGCGCGATGACGCGGTCGTAGAGTAGGTGGAGCATGCGCCCGCTTAGCGGCGGCGGCGCGCCGCGAACAGGCCCAGCACGAGGGCGAGGGTGAGCAGGCTGGAGAAGAACTCGGCACGCGCGGTGCCGGGCGAGGCGGCCATCGCCAGCAGCACGGCGCCGATCACGCCCACCACGAGCCAGGTGGCATAGGGGAAGAACCACATGCGGATCACCAGCCGGCCGGGGTCGGTGCGTTCGTAGGTGCGGCGCAGCCGCAGCTCGGCCGTGGCCACCAGCAGGTAGTTGAACAGCGCCACGGCGCCCGACGCGTTGATCAGGAAGCTGAACACGCCGCCCGGCGAGACCACCGAGGCGCCGACCGCCAGGTAGCCGAACGCGCCATTCTGGCCGGTGCCGCGTTCGGCTACCTGGCGGT
>CAXUIR010000089.1:0-8434 GCA_964251005.1 uncultured Acetobacteraceae bacterium
GTGCATCATGTCCGCTTCGGCTTGCTGCATCGTCCTTCTCCCGAGGTAAGCAGCCTGAGTGACAGGATGCATGCAGGGCCGCACTCCGGTTTGGGGCTGGCAATCAGCAAGAACGCAGTTCTTTTTTGAAAGAAAGAACCAAAAACTTTTGCTCCCTGGGGTGCGTGCTGCGGAACTTTCGCGACTCCAGGGACAAAAGTCTTTTGCTTCTTTTCTTCAGAAAAGAAGGCCTTGCGTTGCCTTCTCACACGAACCCGCCAGCAGGCGAACGCACCTTGCCCGCCCGTGTTGTAGCCGCGAGACACGCACACTTCGGAGGCAAGCTTGGACATCACGCTTACCGTCAACGGACGCGAGCACCGTCTCGCCGTGGACGTCCGCACCACGCTGCTGGACACGTTGCGCGAGTGCCTGGGCCTGACCGGCTCCAAGAAAGGCTGCGACCAGGGCCAGTGCGGCGCCTGCACAGTGCTGATGGATGGCAACCGCGTGCTGGCCTGCTTCACCCTCGCAGTGGCCGCGCAGGACGCCAAGATCACCACCATCGAGGGCCTGGCGGGCGAGGACGAGCCACTGCACCCCATGCAGCAGGCCTTCCTGGACCACGACGCTTACCAGTGCGGCTACTGTACGCCCGGCCAGATCATGTCCGCTATCGCCTGCGTGAGCGAAGGCCATGCCGGTACCGACGACGAGATCCGCGAGTACATGAGCGGCAATCTCTGCCGCTGCGCCGCGTATCCGAAGATCGTCGCCGCGGTGTCGCAGGCCGCAGGCGAGATGAAGGCCACGCAGGCCGCACCGCAGTTGGAACACGCCTGAGATGCAGAGCTTCACCTACGACCGGGCGCATGACGTTTCGGAAGCGGTAGCGGCAGCCGCTCAGGGCGCGCAGTTCTTCGCCGGCGGCACCACCATGCTGGACCTGATGAAGCTCGGTGCGATGGCGCCGGCGCGGCTGGTCAACGGCGGCGACCTCCGCCGCACGCTCGGCGCGATCGAGCACGGCCCGGACGGGCTGCAACTCGGCGCGCTGGTGCGGATGTCTGAACTCGCCGACCATGCGGGCGTGCAGCGCGATTATCCCGTATTGGCGCAGTCGCTGCAGCTTGCCGCGAGTCCGCAGTTGCGCAACATGGCAAGCCTGGCCGGCAACGTTCTGCAGCGTACCCGGTGCAACTACTACCGCGACCCGAGCTGGTCCGCCTGCAACAAGCGTGTGCCGGGTTCGGGTTGTGCAGCCATCGACGGCTCGAACCGGCATCTGGCCGTGCTGGGCGTCAGCGAGCACTGCATCGCGCACTACCCCGGCGACTTTGCCACCGCGCTGGTGACCCTGGGTGCCACCGTGCAGCTCCACGGCCCGGACGGCGAGCGCAGCCTGCCGTTCGAGGACCTGCACCGGCTGCCGGGCGACACGCCGCACATCGAAACCAATTTGCGTCCGGGCGAGCTGATCACCGGCTTCCACGTACCGCCCGGCCCTTGGATCAGGCGGTCGCTCTACGTGAAAGTGCGCGACCGCGACTCCTACGCCTTTGCGCTCGCGTCGGCCGCGGTGGCGCTGCATCTCGACGGCGGCGTGGTGCAGGCGGTGCGGATCGGCCTGGGCGGGCTGGCCGCAAAGCCGTGGCGCGCGCATGAGGCGGAGGCGCTGTTGCGCGGCAAACCGCTCACCGAGGCCACCGCGCAGGCCGCCGCCGGCGCCGCCTTCCGCGACGCCGTGGTCCATACGGAAACCGCGTTCAAGCCCGAACTCGGCCGCCGCACCCTGATGCGCGCCCTGTTCGAAGCTGCCGCCCTGGAGGTCTGATGACATGCCCGACGACGCAACCTGGCCGCTAATTGGCGCCCCCGTCCCGCGGATCGAAGGCCGCGCCAAGGTGACCGGCCAGGCGCTGTTCGCCTCCGACGAACCGGTGGCCAACCCGGCCTACGCCTACCTGGTGACCAGCTCCATCGCGCGCGGCCGCATCCGTGGCTTCGACCTCGCCGCGGCGCAAGCGGTGACCGGCGTGCTGGACATCCTCACGCACGAGAACGTCGGCGACCAGGCCGACCCGCCGCCGCCGCACGGCCCCGGCCGTGAGACCACCACCATGCAGACCGACCAGGTCTGGCATGGTGGCCAGATCATCGGCGTGGTGGTGGCGGAGACCTACGAGGCGGCGCGCGAGGCCGCGCTGAAGGTGCGGGTGGACTACAAGGAGGAGGCGCCCTCTGCCACCTTCGGCAGCAAGGGCGTCAAGGAAGAGCAGCGCGAGCCCGGCGAGCACACGGATTTCGCCAAGGGCGACGCGGCTGCCGCGTTCAAGGCTGCCGCGTTCCGCGTGGACGAGCGCTTCGGCACGCCCACCCAGCATCACAACCCAATCGAGCTGTTCACCACCACCTGCGTCTGGCACGACGGCAGCCTGACCGTCTACGAGCCGAGCCAGTTCGTCTACGGCCTGCGCGGCGCGCTGGCCAAGCAGCTCCACCTCGACCCCAAGCGCATCCGCGTGGTGGCGCGCCACGTCGGCGGCGCGTTCGGCTCGAAGGGAATCCCCTCGGCGCGCACGGCGTGGATCGCGATCGCGGCGCGGCGGCTAAACCGCGCGGTAAAGTTCGTCGCCACCCGCGGGCAGGGCTACACCATCGCCACCTACCGCGCGGAGACGCAGCACCACATCCGCCTCAGCGCCGGCGCCGACGGCAAACTCACTAGTCTTTATCACGAAGGTTGGGAACTCACCTCGCGACCGTCGGACTACAACACGTCCGGCACCGAGACCACCGCGCGGATGTACGCGTGCCCGAACCTGCAGACCCGGGTCAACGTGGTGCACGCCGACCGCAACACGCCCGGCTTCATGCGCGCGCCGCCCGACGTGCCCTACATGTTCCCGCTGGAAGTGGCCATCGACGAATTGGCCGAACAGCTGCGCATGGATCCGATCGAATTGCGCCGCATCAACGACACGCAGACCGATCCGGCGACCGGCCTGCGCTTTTCCTCGCGGTCACTGATGACCTGTTTCGACCAGGCGGCCGCACGCTTCGGCTGGGCCGGGCGCGACCCCGCGCCGGGCAAGATGCGTGACGGCGACTGGCTGGTTGGCTGGGGCTGTGCGGCGGCCGCGTACCCCGCCAACATCGGCGCCGGTGCCGCGCGCGTCACCTTTGGGGCGGACGGCATGGCGTCGGTGCAGATCGCCGCGCACGACATCGGCACCGGCTCGCACACCATCATTGCGCAGACCGCCGCCGACCGGCTCGGTCTGCAACTGGCACATATCACCGTGCAGATCGGGGACTCCGACCTGCCGCCAGCCGGCCTTGCCGCCGGGTCCAGCCACGCCTCCGGCATCTGCCACGCGGTTGACAAAGCGTGCGAGGACCTGCGCGCCCGCATCGCGCTGGCCGCCACCACCAGCAACACCGGCCCGTTCGCCGGCCATAATCCGGCAACCCTCAGCCTGCACGCCGGCAAGTTGCGCGGCCAGGACGGCACCAGCGAGGACGCGTGCGACGCCATCAAGCGCGTGACCGGCGGCGCGCTGGAAGCCTACGCGGAGAACATCCCGAAGGGCCTGGAGCCGGACTCTGTGGGCAAGCTGTACAGTGGCCAGATGGCAATCTCTCGCGGGCTGAGCCGCAAGGACGTGACCGCCTACGCGTTCGGCGCGCAGTTCGCCGAGGTGCGCGTGCACGCCCGGACGCGCGAGATCCGCGTGCCACGCGTGGTGGGCGCGTTCTCCGCCGGCCGCATCATCAACCCGCGCACCGCGCACAGCCAGCTGATGGGCGGGATGATCTGGGGCATAAGCTCGGCGCTGCACGAGAAGACCGAGATCGACCCGCAGGCGGCGCGCTACACCAACGACAACATCGCCGAATACCTTATACCGGTGAACGCCGACATCCGGGCAGTCGAGGTGATCATCGTGCCTGAGCAAGACGCCGAGGTGAATCCTATCGGCATGAAGGGTATCGGCGAGATCGGCGTGGTTGGCATGAACGCTGCAATCAGCAACGCGGTGTATCATGCGACGGGTAGGCGCGTTAGGTCGTTGCCTATCAGGATTGATGATTTACTGTAAAAGTAAGCAAGCGGTTCTTTTTTGAAAAAAAGAACCAAAAAACTTTTGCCTCCGCTGTCGCGCGCTCGCCGGGGAGAATTGCGACAGCGGAGGCAAAAGATTTTTGCTCTTTTTTCTCGAAAAGGAAGCGTTTACTTGTTGATGGCGACGGCAGAAACGCTGTTGTAAGGACTACCCTGAGGCGTCAGCGCCTGCGTAGACCACACCAGGTACACCAGCATGTTCTTCTGCTTGTCGTAGACCCGGCTGACGCGGATCTCCTTGAACAGCCAGTTCGCACTTGCACCGAACACCACCTCGTTGTCCGGGAGGTTGGCGTGCACGGAGACCGCTCCGGTCGCCCGGCACGCGATCGAGAACCTGCTCGGGTCGGTTGCCAGCCCCAGCGAGCCCTTGAAGCCGCCAGTCTCCGCGCGCGACATGTAGCAGCTGACGTTATCCACCTTCGGATCGTCGTAACGGTCGATGACGATCCGGTCGTTGCGTCCGAGCAGGCGGAACGTGGTGCTGACGTTGCCCACCCGCGTGGGATCGGTACCGTCGGCGTGGGCCGGCGCCGCCAGCCCGCAGGCGAGCAACGCGACAGATGCGAGTGCGGCCTTCACGCCGCCTTCGCTTTCAGCCGGTCGGCGTATTGCTTGCGGAACTTGCGCACCTTGGGTGCCACCACCGCCTGACAGTAGCCGCTGCCGGGGTTGCGGGCGAAGTAGTCGTCGTGCTCGTCCTCGGCCGGGTAGAAGGTGGCCGCCGGTGCGACCTCGGTGACGATCTTGCGGTCGTACAGGCCCTCGTGCTCGATCTCCGCCATTACCTGGCGGGCGATGCTGGCCTCCTCCTCGTCGGCGGCGAAGATGACCGAGCGATACTGGGTGCCAACGTCGGCACCCTGCTGGTTCAGCGTCGTCGGGTCGTGGATGGTGAAGAACACCCGCAGCAGGTCGGCGTAGCTGAGCACGGCCGGGTCGTAGGCGACGCGCACCACTTCGGCGTGGCCGGTGGCACCGGAGCAAACGTCCTTGTAGCGGGGCTGCTTCAGATGGCCGCCGGCGTAGCCGGACTTCACCCCGTGCACGCCGGCGAGGTCGCTGTAGACGGCCTCCACGCACCAGAAGCAGCCTGCGCCCAGCACCGCGGTTTTGAGCGTCGTCTCGTCCATCTCGTCTCTCCTCCAGGTCGAAGCGCTAGGTGGCGACGCCTTCGACCGAAGCAAACCCCCGAGCAGGCGCGTGAGGAGATCTGATGTCATGTCATTCGACTTTTCCTGGCGGCTCCTCGGACGAAAAAGCCAAAAACCCGTACCTCTTCGGTCGCTGCATCTCCCGCAGCGCCTACCCAAGGAGCAAACGTTTTTTGGTTCTTTTTTTCAAAAAAGAACCGCTTGCTTTCTACCTTAGTCCGCCCGGATCGAGGCAGCCTCCGGACCCTTCTGCCCCTGGATGATCTGCATCGTCACGCGCTGACCTTCGGCAAGCTCCGTGAGCCCGGCGCGGCGCAGGGCGGAGGCGTGCACGAACACGTCCTTGCCGCCGTCCTCAGGCGCGATGAAGCCGAACCCTTTGGAGACGTTGTACCACTTCACCGTCCCCTGCTGTTCCGGCCCGCTCGGCGCAGGCGAGTCGAAGCTGCGGCGCGGGCCGCCGAAGCCACCCCCACCCCCGCCGAAGCCGCCGTTGGGCGTGCTGCCGTAGCCGCCACGGTCGGCCGTCCTGGGCGCACGCGGCGGCGGGGCGGCACCCGCCGTGCTTTCGTCCACCTCGGTGACTTCAGTCACCTGCGGACCTTTCTGCCCCTGGCCGGTGCGCACCTTCAGCGTGGCGCCCGGGTTGATTGCGGTGACGCCCATGCGGGTCAGCACGCTGGCGTGCAGGAACACGTCGCCGCCGCCCTCGGTCATCTCGACGAAGCCGAACCCTTTTTCGGCGTTGAACCACTTCACGATTGCGGTGCTCTCAGGCCCGGTGGCGACCGGCGCCGAGGGCATCGGCCGGCGCGGAAAAGCGGGCATCGGCGTGAGTGGTTCGGGCGCGTACTCGTCGAAACCCTTCTCCGACCGACGACGCCGCTGCCAGTTATCCGTCTTCGCCATGAAATCGTCCGCGTGTGGAGTTGCCCGTGCGCAGCCTGACTGCCGCAGCTCCGATCATACACCGGAAGCAGATCGAATAAAGCCCTGGATGCAGCACAGGCCTACGCGCCGCGCCGACGGCCTCCTTTTCTAAAAAATACCAACCCGCATCGTCTCAAATCTTGCAAGTGATCGGGCAGAACTCGTCGCCTCAGGCCAGGCCGAGCGCCTTGTGGGTCTGCACGGACAACCGCCACTTCGGATGCTCGAGGCAGTATGCGATGGCGGCCTTTGTGTTGGTCAGCACGTCGGCGCCGTCCATCGGTTGCAGCAGGAAGTGCCTGAACGCCAGGTGCTCGTAGAGCAGCGGTGGGGCGCCTGGCTGCGGGAACACCAGCTTGCACTCGTCGCCGTGGCGCTGCGCCAGCGTGGTGCCGGCTTTCGGGCTGACACAGACCCAGTCCAGGCCGGGGGGCGCCGGCAACGTGCCGTTGGTCTCGACGGCGACTTCGAAACCCTTGTCGTGCAAGGCAGTAACCAGGGCGTCATCGACCTGCAGCAGTGGCTCACCGCCGGTCAGCACCACCAGGCGGTGCGCCGTGCCGCCTCGCCAGGCGGCCTCGATGGCGCCGGACAAGTCGGCCGCATCTGCGAATCGTCCGCCACCCGGGCCGTCGAGACCCACGAAATCGGTGTCGCAGAACCGGCAGACGGACACTGCCCGGTCACGTTCCAGCCCCGACCACAGGTTGCAGCCGGCGAAGCGGCAAAACACCGCGGGCCGGCCGGCCTGCATCCCCTCGCCCTGCAGGGTGAGGAAGATCTCCTTCACCGCGTAGGACCGGATGCGCACCGGCGCGACGCCGTCCATCACGTTCGTCTCAGCAGGCTGAGCAAACAGGCCGGGTCAGTCGCCCGCATGCTCCGACTTCTCCAGCAGCGTCTTGATCTCGCCCATCGCCTCGGTGAACCGCTCGCTCAACACCTGCAGCGCCTCGCCGTTGGACCGCTGGATCAGGTCGGACAGGTCGCGGATGTTGGCCACCGCGCGCTCGTAGGACTTCTTCACCAGGTCGGCCTGGCGCGCCGCCTTGGCCTGCGGGCTCTCGGAGACGGCGAGCTCGCGCACGTGCTCGGACAGCTCCGTCATCGTCTGCTGCATGATCTCCATGTGCCGGCGCGCCACCGCCTGGGCGCCCTCCAGCGCCAGACGGTTGGCGTTGGACAGCACCTCCATGTTGCGGCGATGCGCGGCCAGCAGGGCGGAGCTGTCCGGGATCATGGTGGGGAAGCGCATCTCGGTGAAGCGGCGGGTCATCTCGGTCAGCAGGGCCGCCGGGTTGGCGTCGCTGCCTGGTGGTGCAGTCTCGTGTGCCATGGGTCTGCTCCTGCAGGGAAAAGGTTGCTCGCTCTACAGCATATCCGCCGCCACCGCCGCCTGCTCGGCCGCGTCCGGCTCGGGGAACGGCTTCGGTCCGGCCTCCTGCGGCGCAGGCGTGTGCCCGAGCCAGCCGGCAACCCGTTCGGCCTGGGTCAGCGCCCGGTCGAGTGCCGCCATGGTGCCGGACAGGTCCGGGCTCTGGTCCGTGCGCCAGGCGCGCAGGGCGTACAGCCAGACCGCGACCAGGCCCTGGGTGGCGCCGGCGCCGCGCCAGCCGGCCGAGGACAGGCCCGCCGCCTCCAGCATCCAGCCCATGCTGCGGCTGGTAGCGCCGGACAGCAGAAGGGCGAGGCCGGGGTCGGTGGGCAGGCCGTCCAGCAAGGCCAGCACGCCGGCGCGGTGGCGCTGCAGCGCGTCGAACAGGCGCATGACGACGTCGAACAGGCGTTCGCGGGTGGGGCCGCTATCCATCGCGTCCGACTGGGCGTGTTCGTCGGCACTGCGGCCGAAGCGCAGCAGGATGGCCGCGGCGTTGGGGAAGCGGGCGCGGGCGCGGTCGAGCGGGAGTGCGGCCTCGCGAGCGGCGGCGGCTGGGGTGACGGCGCGCCAGCCGGCGGTGGCGGCTAGGGTGAAGGCGGCGGTGATCAGGGCTTCGTCGAAGTCTGGGTCGGTCATGTGGGGGGGTGGGTCCTTGGCGGCCGGCACAGGAAGGAAGCAAGCAGTTCTTTTTTGGAAAAAAGAACCAAAAAACTTTGACTCCGCTGTCGCGCGCTCACCGGAGAAAACCGCGACAGCCGTAGTAAAAGCTTTTTGCTTCTTCTCGAAAAAGAAGCGCTTGCTACTCGTTCAGTTCCCGCGCCCTCGCCCCGCCGGCCTGCACCGCTCTTGCCACGCTGTCCGGCCCGG
>CAXUIR010000090.1:0-8288 GCA_964251005.1 uncultured Acetobacteraceae bacterium
TGTGGCGGCGCTAGCCGATCGGGCTTGCCAGCCAGTGCCGCATCGTGCGCGACATGTCGATTTGCGAGGGTGTCCCGTCGACGCTGATGCCGGCCCGCGCCGGCGTCATCGTTTCGGTCACGACGATCTGGCTTTTCACCAGGTCAGGCAGTTCCAGGTCGTCGAAGAACAGGTCCAGGAACTCGTCCCTGGCGAGCACGAAGCGGAAGCCGTCCTGACCCTCGCCGCCGCCGGCGCCGTTCCCGCCGCCGCCCCCCTTCTCCGAGCGCGGCAGGCGGTCGCCCGTCGAGAACTCACGGTTGCCGGACAACACCACCTGTCGTCTGCCGCCGGAGAACACTGTGTGGAAGCTCGGCTCGTGCAACACGTCCGACGGGATGGTGACGGACTGGTCGCGGCCGATCTCGCGCAGCGTGCCCTGCTCGACCGCGGCGCGCGTTGCCTGCTGCACGGCCGCCCTGGCGCGTGCCAGCACACGTTGACGATTCTCGAGGTTCTTACCGTGCGGGTTTGGCCTGCGGTCGATGATGTCCAATGCGGTTGCTCAGGCCGACTGCTTGACCCGCATGTACCATTCGACCAAGCGGCGCACCTGACGCTCCGTGTAGCCGCGTGAGACCATACGATCGACGAAATCGTTGTGCTTCTTCTCCGTCTCGTTGTCCTTCTTGGAGCCGAAGCTGATGACGGGCAGCAGATCCTCCACCTGGCTGAACATGCGCTTTTCGATCACGTCGCGGATTTTCTCGTAGCTCGTCCAGGAGGGGTTCTTCCCCGCGTTCGCAGCCCGGGTGCGCAAGGCGAACTTGACCACCTCGTTGCGAAAATCCTTTGGGTTGGCGATGCCCGCCGGTTTCTCGATCTTCGTCAGTTCGGCGTTCAGCAACTCGCGGTTGAGCATCTGCCCGGTGTCGGGATCCTTGAAGTCCTGGTCTTCGATCCAGGCGTCGGCGTAGTCCAGGTAACGGTCGAACAGGTTCTGTCCGTAGTCTCCGTAGCTTTCCAGGTAGGCCTTCTGAATCTCGTTGCCGATGAACTCGGCGTAGCGCGCGGCGAGTTCGCTCTTGATCGTGGCCAGGTAGGCAGCCTCGGTCTCGGCCGGGAACTGCTCACGCCTGATCGCCTGCTCCAGCACGTACATCAGGTGTACCGGGTCGGCGGCCACCTCGCTGGTCGAGTGGTTGAACGTGGCCGACAGCACCTTGTAGGCGAAACGTGTGGAGACGCCGTCCATCCCCTCGTCGACGCCCGCGGTGTCGCGGTACTCCTGCATGCTTTTCACCTTGGGGTCGGTCTCGCGGATGTTCTCCCCGTCATAGACACGCATCTTGGCGAACGGCTTGGAGTTGGCGTGTGGCTTGAGCCGGGACAGCACCGCGAACCGGGCCAGCATCTCCAGCGTGTGCGGCGCGCAGGGCGCCTCGGCCAGCGCCGAGCCGCTGATCAGCTTCTGGTAGATCCGGCCTTCCTCGGTCACCCGCAGGCAGTACGGCACCTTCACGACGCTCACCCGGTCGAGGAACGCCTCGTTGGTGCGGTTGTTGCGGAAGCTTTGCCACTCCGCCTCGTTCGAGTGGGCCAGCAGGATGCCCTGGAACGGAATCACGCCGATGTTCTCGGTGCCCAGGTAGTTGCCTTCCTGGGTGGCCGTCAGCAGCGGGTGCAGCATCTTGATCGGCGCCTTGAACATCTCGACGAACTCGAGAATGCCCTGGTTGGCGCGGTTCAGCCCGCCGGAGAAGCCGTAGGCGTCGGGGTCGTTCTGACTGAAGCTTTCGAGTTTGCGGATGTCCACCTTGCCGACGAGAGCGGAGATGTCCTGGTTGTTGTCGTCGCCCGGCTCGGTTTTGGCGATGGCAACCTGGCGGCGGCGCGAGGGGTATAGTTTCACGACCCGGAACCGCTGGATGTCGCCGTTCCACTCATCCAGGCGCTTCAGTGCCCAGGGGCTGGCGATGCCGGTCAGGATGCGCCGGGGAATGCCGTATTTGTCGTGCAGCAGAGCACCCGTCGTCTCCGGGTCGAACAGGCCGAGCGGACTCTCGAACACCGGGCTGAGCTCGGTGCCGGCTTTCAGCACGTATATGGGCTCGCGCTCCATGAGCGACTTCAAACGTTCACCGAGAGAGGATTTTCCGCCGCCCACCGGGCCCAGCAGGTAGAGAACCTGCTTGCGCTCCTCGAGGCCCTGGGCCGCGTGTCGGAAGAAGCCAACGATCCGCTCGATCGTGTCTTCCATGCCGTGGAATTCGGAGAACGCAGGGTAGACGCGGATCGTTCGGTTCAGGAACAATCTCGACAGGCGTGGATCGCGCGACGTGTCGACCATCTCCGGCTCGCCGATCGCGCGCAACATGCGTTCGGCAGGGCTGGCGTAACAGCCCGGGTCTTCACGGCAACTTTCGAGATATTCGAGCAAACTCATTTCGACTTCGCGCGTCTGGTCGCGAAGCCTTGCGTGCAGAGAAAAGACGTCTTCAGGACGATCCAAATTCTTTACAATCTGATTTGTTAGAGTTGTCGACGTCTGGGGTTGTTTACTCTCGCCGATTGGCCCATCGAATCTTCTACGTTTGCACATGATAGCGGAAGGGGGTTGTTGAATGCACCAATAACCGGACCGCGTGAAAAAATTTTCACTCCGGTCGGCATGGCGGCGGGAGGGCGCGTTAGGAGGGCACCGGACTACCGCCAGGGCCAAGGTGATGGCTTGCAGGCACAAGGCGCCTGCCGAGCGGGACGGCGCGACGCCAAGCCTAGGGTTCGAAATCCGACGCGCTCATCAAGGTTTGAGGTGTCCGAACAAACCTGGCAAGATGCCGGGCCTGTCGCCGCCCTTTCTCGGTAAGCCGTAAACTTCGTGGCTTGCCTTCCGTTGGCGGGCGGATGCGGCGAACATAGTCGAAGGATCAAGGTCCAGGGCCGCTGGTGTGATCCCTAGATGATACGGGCTTGGGCGCCTGCGACCTTCCGTGTCATACTCATAAGCATGGACACCTACGCCGCCGTTCAAATCGACGATTTCTGGACCGTGCTGGACGTCTCGTCCGGCCAGGATCTGCGCGACGCTCACCAGTTCGCGACCAAAGACGAAGCTGAGCAGATGGCGGACATCCTGAACGGCAAGATGTCAGGCGAGCTTGCGGGCGCTTGACGTATGCCGACGGGCCTGAAGATTGGCCACGTAGCAAGTTAAGGCCTTCTTTTTTGAAAAAAAGAAGCAAAACTTTTGTCTCCGCTGTCGCGGACTCATCCGGAGAGCGCGCAACAGCGGAGACAAAAGTTTTTTGGTCCTTTTTTTCAAAAAAGGACTGCTTGCTTTCTACGAGTTAGCATCTTGCATGAGCGTCAGCGGACGGCGTCAGGTCGCCTTCTCTTCGTCCGCTTCTCCTTTGCTGCCGCCTGCGACGGTGCTGCGGTGCCGCCGCGGGCGCGCTCGACGACGAAGCGGGCATAGTCGTCCATGTCGCCCTCGAACGGGATCACGCTGTTGTCGGCCGCCAGCCACAACCGGTCGGCCACCAGCTCCATCAAGGACCGGTCGTGGGTGATCAGGATGACCGCGCCCTCGTAGTCGTTCAGCGCGTCGAGCAAGGCGCGGCGGCTGTCGATGTCCAGGTGGTTCGTGGGTTCGTCCAGGATGAGCAAATGGGGTGCGGCCATCGCCACCAGGTTGAGCAGCAACCGGGCGCGTTCGCCGCCAGACAGCGCGTCAACCGTGGTGTTCTGCTTGTCGAAGCCGATGCCGAACGTGGCCAGGCGCGAGCGGTGCGACTGGTCGCTGTCCTGCGGCCGCCTCTCGCGCATGATGTCGAGCGGCGTGTGCGCCGGGTTCATCGCCTCGATCTGGTGCTGGTGGAACCAGCCTACCTCCATGCGCGAGGACCGGGTGACCTGCCCGGACCGCGCCATCAGCGCGCCGGCCGCCATCTTGGCGAAGGTGGACTTGCCGGCGCCGTTCACCCCCAGCAGCCCGATGCGGTCGTCGAGGTCGAGCCGGAGATCTAGCCCGCGCAGCACCGCCGGGTCGTCGCCGTAAGCGACCTCCACGCCTTCCAGTCGCATCAGCGGCGGCGGCAGCTTCCTGGCCGGCGAGGGCAGCAGGAACGGCGCCACCCGATCCTCGATCGTGGTCGCGACCGGTTCCATCTTTGCCAGCCGTTTCATCCGGCTCTGCGCCTGCGCCGCCTTGGAGGCCTTTGCCTTGAAGCGATCCACGAAGGATTGCAGGTGAGCCCGTTCGGCGTCCTGCTTGGCACGGGCGGCCGATTGCAGGCGCAGCTTCTCGGCGCGCTGCTTCTCGAAGCTGTCGTACCCGCCGGTGTAGAGGTCGAGTTTGCGGTCGGAGACGTGCAGGATGAAATCGACGGAGTTGTTGAGCAGCTCCCGGTCGTGCGAGATGATCAGCGCAGAATGCGGATATCGCGAAAGCCGTGATTCCAGCCACAACGCCCCTTCGAGGTCGAGGTAGTTGGTCGGTTCGTCCAGCAGCAGCAGGTCGGGTGCTGCGAACAACGCCGCGGCCAGCGCCACGCGCATGCGCCAGCCGCCGGAGAACTCGCTCATCGGCCGGGCCAAATCGTCTGTCGAGAAGCCCAGCCCATGCAGGATCTCCGCCGCCCGCGCCGGCGCGGTTTCGGCGTCGATGTCCATCAGCCGGCTCCAGATGTCGCCCATCGCCTCCGGCTCGGCCGTCTCCAGCGATGCCATCAGCTGGGCGCGTTCCGCGTCGGCGGCCAGGATGGTGTCGAGCAGGCTGTCCGGGGTCGCCGGGTGTTCCTGGTCGACAGCGCCCAGGCGGGCGGATCTCGGGATGCAGATCTCGCCGCTGTCGGGCGTCAACTCGCCCTTGATCAGTTTGAACAGGGGGGACTTTCCGACCCCGTTGCGCCCGACCAGGCCCACCTTGGACGGGTTGGGCAGGGATACCGACGCGCGCTCGAAGAAGCGGCGGCCCCAGGCGTTGAGGGTGAGGTTGTCGATCTGCAGCATCGGCGCGTTCTAGGGCAGGCAGCGCGCCGGGGGAAATGCCGGCGCGCGCCATGCGGCTTGCCCCAGCCCAGATCTTGCAGAGGGCCGCATCGCCGTTACCTCGGCACGTGAATTGTCCGTGCGAACGGGGCTCCACCAACCGCGGCACGGCTGCGGAAGAGCTGCCTAGGTAAACCAGGGATTCGCAGTGTTGACCTATCACAGGCAAGGCAAGCGGTTCTTTTTTGAAAAAAAGAACCAAAAAACTTTTGTTCCCTTGGGCGCGTTGCAGAACCTCCGCGACAGCAGGGATAGAAGTTTTTTGCTGCTTTTTTTCAAAAAAGCAGCCTTGCTTTCCTGTTGGGCACGGGGAGCCAAAACTTGGCGTCGCCGGTATCAACGCGCGTAGAAGCTAACGTGCCGCGGGGGAAGTTCTAGCCAACAGGCAAGCAGGTGGGTTTCGTAGTCGTCCGGGCTCGGGGTGATACAAGCGGCTTTGATCGTGCGGTGGTCGGCAGGTGCTCGTATCTTGGCACAACCTATGACCAGCCTCGCCATGAGACTTACCGACAATCCCGCGAGGACAACGATCGTTGATTCAGGCTCGACGCGCAAATCGCGGCTGAGCGCTATTGGCCCAGAACAGGTTGGGCGCAAATTGATAGCCGTTGATAACTGGAGCGGGCGAAGGGATTCGAACCCTCGACCCCAACCTTGGCAAGGTTGTGCTCTACCCCTGAGCTACGCCCGCGCTCCCGCAGAGAGCGGCTGAGTAATCCCACCCCCGGCGGATTGCAAGAGCCCTCCCTTACCGGGAAAATGGATGCGCCCGGCGAACAGGTTGCAGCCTAGACCGCCCGCAACATGTTAAGGCACACGAACGCGCAGCCCCCTCACGTCAGGGACGACACACTCATGGACTACATCATCGGCCAGAAACCGGCGGCTGCAGACCGCGGCGCACACATCCCCGCCCAGCCGGCCCTTCGCCCGCCCAACGCCGCGCAGCCGGCCGCCGCCATGATCGTGGACGGCGACCAGCGCACCTTCATGGCCGACGTGATCGAGGCCTCGCGCACCATTCCCGTCCTGGTTGATTTCTGGGCCACCTGGTGCGGTCCCTGCAAGCAGCTCACCCCGGCGCTCGAGCGCGTGACCCAGGCGGCCGGCGGCCGGCTCAAGCTCGTCAAAATCGACATCGACAAGAACAAGGCGCTGGTCCAGCAGCTCTCGCAGCTCGGCCTGCCGCTGCAATCGGTGCCTACGGTCGCCGCCTTCTGGCAGGGCCAGATCGCCGACATCTTCCAGGGCGCGCTGCCGGAGAGCGAGATCAAGCGCTTCGCCGAGGCGCTGCTCAAGCTCGCTGGCGGCAGCATGCCGCAGGCCGACCTTCTCGCCGATGCCCGCGCGGCGCTGGAAGCCGGCCAGCCCGATGCCGCCGCCGACGGCTTCTCCGCCCTGCTCAACGAGGATCCGGAGAACCCCGACGCCTGGGGTGGCCTGATCCGCTCCCTGCTCGCTATGGGCGACGAGCAACAGGCGACCGACGCGCTCGCCCAGGTGCCCGCCAAGCTCGCCGACTACGCCGAGATCGCCGGCGCCCGCAGCGCGCTTACCCTGGCCGCGGAAGGCCGCCGCGCCGCCGGCCAGATCGGTGCGCTCAGCCAGCGCGTGGACGCCGACCCGGCCGATCACGAGGCCCGCTACGACCTGGCCACCGCGCTCAACGCCGCCGGCAATCGCCAGGAAGCCGCCGAGGCCCTGCTGGAGATCGTCCGCCGAGACCGCACCTGGCGGGAGGACGCGGCCCGGCAGCAGCTGCTCAAGTTCTTCGAGGCCTGGGGTTTCGCCGACCCTGCCACCATGGCGGCGCGGCGAAAATTGTCCGCGCTCCTGTTCGCGTAAGGCAGATGATGAGCGTGCAGCATCCGACCCAGGCAGACCTGCCGTCGGAGTTCCCCATCTTTCCCCTGCCGGGCGCGCTGCTGCTGCCGCACGGCCGATTGCCGCTCAACATCTTCGAGCCGCGATACCTGGCCCTGGTGGAAGACAGCCTTGCCCAGGGCCGCATGTTCGGCATGATCCAGCCGAACGCCCACGCACCGCGGGCGCCGAACGGCCCTAGCCTGTATCAGATCGGCTGCCTTGGGCGCCTGTCACAATTCGCCGAGACGGATGACGGCCGCTTCCTCGTCACCCTGTCCGGCGTCAGCCGCTTCAGGGTCGTCGAGGAGCTGACGATTCGTCGCGGCTACCGCCGCATCGCCGCCGAGTTCTCACCCTTCGAGGCAGACCTCTCGCCGTCCGGCACGTCCATGGGCATCAAGCGGACGGAACTGCTGGGCGCGCTGCGCCCGTTCTTCACCATGCACGACATCGACGCCAACTGGGAGGCGATCGAACGCATGCCGGAAGCCATGCTGGTGACCACGCTGGCGATGCTGTGCCCGTTTGACGACGCGGAGAAGCAGGCGTTGCTCGAGGCGCCTACGGAGGCGGACCGGGCCGCCGACCTGCTCGCGTTGTTGCGGATGTCGGTGCATGAGGGTGATCCGAGCGCGCGTCCCAGCTGAAGCGAAGAAAGCGTCTTCTTTTTCGAGAAAAAGAAGCAAAACGCTTTTACTGCGGCCGTCGCGGACGCCTGAAACGACACCTTTCATCCTGGTGCACGCGACGGATGCAGGGTTTTTTGGTTCTTTTTTCAAAAAGAACTGCTTGCTTACGACCTTAGCCCCCGGGCACCCACAGCACGTCGCCGCCCGCGTTCAGCCGCCGTCCCAGCACGAACAGCAGGTCGCTCATGCGGTTGAGCGCGCGCACCACTTCGCCGCCCACTGGCTCGTCATGCGCCAACCGCACTACGCGGCGCTCCGCCCGGCGCAAGATGGTGCGTGCCAGGTGCGCGTATGCCGCCGCCGGCGTGCCGCCGGGCAGCACGAAGCTGGTCAGTGGCGGCAGTGCCGCGTTCATCGCCTGCGTGGCGGCGTCCAGCCGCTCGGTCATCGCGGCCGTCACGCGCAGTCTCTGACCGGCCTCGCCCGGCACGCACAAATCGGCGCCGATGTCGAACAGGTCGTTTTGCACCGCAGCGAGCACACGGTCGGCTTCCACGTCGTGGGCGCAATGCAGGCGCAGAATGCCGATCGCGGCGTTGGCCTCGTCCACGGTGCCGTAGGCTTCGACCCTGCGGTGGTCCTTGGCCACGCGCGTGCCGTCGCCGAGCGAGGTCTCGCCGCCGTCGCCGCCGCGGGTGGTTACCCTGTCTATGCGGATCAAAATGTTTTACTCCTGAAAGGAAGAAAGCGGTTGTTTTTTTT
>CAXUIR010000091.1:0-874 GCA_964251005.1 uncultured Acetobacteraceae bacterium
TCTGAAGAAAAGAAGCAAAAGACTTTTGCTTCGGCTGTCGCGGTATTTTCCTGCAACGCGCGCCTACAGGACAAAAGTTTTTTGGTTCTTTTTTTCAAAAAAGAACCGCTTGCCTTGCCTATGCAGGCACACCCCGATTGAGGCACATGGGGGCAGATGGAAGATGACGTCTCCGCCCACCTCGCCCGATCGGCCGAAGCCACGGCCAGGCTATCCGCCGACCCGGCCTGCCTTACAGTGCTGGCCGAGATGGCGCGCGCCCTGGCCAGCTGCCTGCGCGCCGGCGGCCGCGTGCTGCTGGCCGGCAACGGCGGCAGCGCTGCGGATTCGCAGCATATCGCAGCCGAGTTCGTCAGCCGCCTGATGTTCGACCGCGCGCCGCTCTCCGCCATCTCGCTGGCAGGAAGCGGCCCCATCCTCACCGCCTGCGGCAACGATTACGGGTTCGAGACCGTCTTCGCCCGCCAGGTGGAGGCACTCGGGCGGCCGGGCGACGCGCTGCTGGCGCTGTCCACCTCCGGCAGCTCGCGCAACCTGGTGCTGGCAGCCGAAGCCGCCCGAGCACGCGGCCTGCTGACGCTGGGCTTCGCAGGTGCGGCCGGCGGCGAGATGCTGGCCTGCTACGACCACGTCTTCCGCGCGCCGGCACCGCAGGCGCAGATCGTCCAGCAACTGCACATGGCCGCTGCTCACGCGGTTCTCGCCGCAGTGGAGCTTGCGCTGTTCCCCGAGGGCGCGTTGGCGTGAGCGACGCGGCGTTTCTCGCCGGCGCAACGGTGCCAATGTCGGACCGCGGGCGGTTGTGTTGTCGATATGCTCGTGGTTTGGCGGATCAAGGCCAGGGGCTCTGCCCCTGGACCCCGCTAAGGACAGT
>CAXUIR010000091.1:884-8243 GCA_964251005.1 uncultured Acetobacteraceae bacterium
GTTTTCGTAGGTGTGCGGTTGGGACGTTGGTCTGGTGAGTTCGGTTTTCAGGCCGCGAAGCACGTTGCTCGCCGGATTGCGAGTAGCACGCTGCCGCATGAGAAAACCGCAACGGACGGCCGCCAAGGCGGCCTTTCAGACGGACGCTGAGGGAGGGACGCCCGCATGAGCGGCGCCGAGCCACGCCCGGCCACCATCCGGCAATGCGCAATCCTGGCCGGCGGCCTGGCCACCCGGCTGGGCGACATCGCCGCGGAGACGCCAAAGCCGGTGCTGCAGGTGGGCGGGCGGCCGTTCATCGCCTGGCTGATGCGCGAGATGCTGCGCTTCGGCGTGGACGACTTCGTCATCCTCACTGGCCACCTGCCGCTCGCGGTGGAGAACGCAGTGCTGACCGCGGCCGACGGGCTGCCCAGGCGCGTGAGGGTGCGCTTCTCGGAGGAACCGCACCGCGCCGGCACCGGCGGCGCCCTGTTCCACGCCGCCCCGCTGCTCGCCGAACGCTTCCTGATGTGCAACGGCGACTCGCTGTTCGACTGCAACATCGCCGCCCTGCTGGCCGACTTCGCCCGCGACCCGGACGACGCGCTGGCCCGAATGGTGGTGCGCGAAATCCCCGACGCCTCGCGCTACGGCACCGTCACGCTGGACGGCGACCGCGTCACCGCGTTCCACGAGCGGCCCGACCCGGCGCTCGCCGGCCAGCCCGGCGCGCAAAAGGGGGGACTGATCAACGCCGGCATCTACGCGCTGAACCGCCGCGTGCTGGGCCACCTCACCGCCGACTGCTCGCTGGAGCGCGACCTGCTGGGGCCGATGGCCGCCGCCGGCGCGCTGCGCGCCACCCGCCAGCATGGCTGGTTCGTCGACATCGGCGTGCCCGACGACCTGGCGCACGCCCGCCGTGAACTCGCCGCCTGCATGGACCGCCCTGCCCTGTTCCTCGACCGCGACGGCGTGCTGAACGTCGACCACGGCTACGTCGGCAGCCGCGACCGCTGGGAGTGGGTGGAAGGTGCGCGCGAGGCGGTCGCACTGGCCACCTCGCACGGCTGGCACGTCTTCGTGGTCACCAACCAGGCCGGCGTCGCACGCGGCCTCTACGGCGAGCCGGAAGTGGACGCGCTGCTGAGCTGGCTGGCCGACGAGCTGCGCCGCGCCGGCGGCACGCTCGACGACTGGCGCTACTGCCCCTACCACACCGAAGGCCGCGTCGACGCCTACCGGCGCGACAGCGACTGGCGCAAGCCGGCGCCCGGCATGCTGGTGGACCTACTGAAAGTGTGGGAGCTGGACGCGCGGCACTGCCTGATGGTGGGCGACAAGGATACCGACATCCAGGCCGGCACCGCCGCCGGCATGCGCAGCGTGCTGTTCCCCGGCGGGGATTTGCTGGCGTTCCTGCGGCCGCATCTCGGCGTCGGGTGAGCGGCGCACGCTGGAGGCAGACTTTTGGCAGCCTCCCTGGATGCTCACCGATCGACGTCCGGCAAGAAAGGCAAGGCCTTCTTTTCTGAAGAAAAGAAGCAAAAGACTTTTGGTCCGGCTGTCGCGGTATGTTCCTGCAGCGCGTGCCCGAGGGAACAACGTTTTTTGGTTCTTTCTTTCGAAAAAGAACCGCTTGCTTGCGTGTCACCGGTCAAGATCTGAGACCGCTGGTATCAAATTAGCCTGCGAAGAGACGACGCTCACGAGGCAAGAAAGGCCTACTTTTTGCAAAAACGAAGCCAAAACTTTTGCTTGCAAGCCTGCACCACGATAACGCCTGGTTCTGCCAGCATATGTGCCTGCGTCGGCGTCTTCTCCTTAATGCAGGCGTCGGAATGAAAGTTTTGGTTCTCTCTTACAACAGGACTGCTCTTACTCTTGAAGTCCATTGATATGGCATCCCCCCACGCCCGGTATGACAGCCCGGCGTATCAGGCAGCAAAGCAACACCGGCTGCTCGGCGCGGAGTATCGGGCCGCTGAAGGAGCCTGATTCAACCTCGCGTTTTATGGTTAAAATCGCGTCACGTATGAATCGCTTGAAGTAAGCAAGCAGTTCTTTTTTGAAAAAAAGAACCAAAAAACTTTTGCTCCTTACCCGCGGTTACACCGAGCATCGCCGGACGAATCGGAGCGCCTGAACCAGCGCCAGGAACAAAAGTTTTTTGCTTCTTTTTTTCAAAAAAGAAGGCCTTCCTTGCTGTCCCAAGCGGCGACGGCCCGCAACGCTCGAAAAGAACACCCTTCCTTCCGCCCCGACGGCATGAGATACCCTCGCCCTCGCAACAACCGGAAAGCCCAGCGCCTATGGATCGTCGAGTTCTCCTAGGTGCGGGCGCCGCGGCCGTCATTGCCGTGGTGGCAGGAGCCTACGTGACGAGCACCCGGCCGGGTGCCGGGTCCGCCTCCGGCTGCAGCGTGGACCAGGTGCTGGGTTACGTGATGCCCGCCGGCACCGCGCTGCACCACGGCACGCCCGACTACAACCTGCTGACCAGCACCTGCACCGTGCGTGACCTCAACGCCGCCCTGCCCGACGGCGCCGTGCTCACCGCCGACACTTTCACCCTGTCCAGCCCGGACCCGCGCGCGCTGCACGACGTGTTCGACCCGTCGGGCTACCCGAACGGCAAGCCCGCCTGGACCGAGCGGCGGCTGCTGCTCAGCGACGCGTCGGCCAACGGCGTGCACCTCAAGATGGCGGGCGCCGCGCAACCCGTGCTCGGCATGCGCAGCCTGGTGCTGCACCGCCTCAGCGGCCGGCCGTTCGCGCTGCCGCCCACGCCGGCCAACCGTGCAACCCCCAGTTTCGCCGCAGATGCCGGCCTCGCCTTTGCGGTGGACAGCATCACCGCCAGCGACCTTGCCGTCGACAACACCCAGCCGGCGCCCGGGCAGAAGCCGTTCACCATGAGCGTCGGCAGCCTGCGCGCCAGCGACTACGACGGCGGCAAGGTCGGCGCGGTCGCGATGAAGGACCTGACGCTGAACACCCCGCCGGCGCAGGGCGGGACCAAGCTGAACGCCACCGTGGACCAGCTGGACCTCAAGGACGCCGATGCGCACGGGCCGCTCGCGGCCGTGCAGCAGACCGGCGATGCGGTCGGCGGCGGCAAAACGGGCTTCACCTACAGCTCTGCCGACGTCTCCGGCGTGGCCCTGCACGTGCAGGGCGGCCCGGCGGTGACCCTGCACGACCTGCACGCCGAGCAGACGCTCCCTGATAGCGCCGGCGCACGCGCCGGCAGCGCCAAGCTGACCGGCCTGACGTTCGGCCAGGGCCAGCAGCCAGTGCCGCCCGAAGCAGCCGCGGCCTTCGCTGCCTTCGGCATGAACGCGATCACGCTGGACATCGCCGCCACCAGCAAGCGCCCGGCCGGCGGTCCCACCGAGATTGCCGAGGACGTGACGCTGCACGACCTCGGCAAGCTGCACCTCAAGGCAGCCTTCACCGCCGGCACCCTGCCCCTGCAGCCCGGCATGACCGGGGCCGCGGTGGCGCTGCTGTCCAACACTGTGGATAGCGCCTCGCTTGTTTGGGACGACGGCAGCCTGACCACGCGGCTGTTCAAGGTGGCCGCCGCCCGGCTGCACAGCTCGCCGGACCTGGTGCGGGCGCAGTTGGCCGTCCCGCTGGTCGCCCTCGGCGTGCTGGTGCCGAACCAGCCCGACGCCGCCGACCAGGTGACGGCTTTCCTCGACCACCCGCACACGCTGACCCTGACGCTGAACCCGCCGCAGCCGATCACCATCGGCGCTGCCATCCGCGCGCCGGTCACCGACCGGGCGCGGCTGTTGGGGGTGCACATCACCGGCAACTAGGCCTCAAGCAAGCAAGCGGTTCTTTTTTGAAAAAAAGCACCAAAAAACTTTTGTTTCCTTGGGTACACGTTGCAGAGCCATTGCGACAGCAGGACCAAAAGTCTTTTGCTTCTTTTCTTCAGAAAAGAAGGCCTCGCCTTGCTTTCAGGCCGCTCGTGTCAGCCGGGAGCAAGGCGCCGCCACGTTGCCGCTCCTGAGCTTGCGGTCGGCGACGACGAACGCGATCCAGGCGCTAAGGCCGTAACCCCACAAAAGCCATGCAGCGCCTGTCCGGGCAACCGGATCGCCCGCTCCGTAGACGGAATGGAACCACCGCAGTGCCACGCCGTCGACCAGCATGTCATCCCCGAGCACGACCACGCAGCCGGCCAGTATCTGATGCGGCTCCAGCTTCGCCAGGCGACAGACCAGCCAAACGCAGAGCCAGCTTGCCGGAAAGCTGCTCACAAAACCCAGGTCACCCCGCAAACCGTCGGCGACAGCCCCCGGGTCAAGCCTGATGCACAACGTCGCCATCACCCAGAACGCGCCAGCGAGCGCGGCACAAACGACAAATTGCCTGGTCCGAAGCATCATCCATCCTCCTATGTAGCACCCGCTACATAGCAGGTTGACGTAGCAGGTGCTACAGAAATCCCATGCCGAGAGAAGAAAACCGCACGTCACAGCCAGGCACCCAGGACCTGGAACCCAGGGCACACAGCCGGCGCTCGGAACTTGCCGAACGTGTAGCCGACATAGTGCTCGACCACGGGCTGGCGGATTTCGGTCTGCGAGGCCTGGCAGCCAAGCTCGGCACCAGTGACCGCATGCTGATCTACTACTTCGAAACCAAGGATCAGCTCGTCATCGACGTGCTGGACACGATCAGCGTCCGCCTGTCGAACATACTGGCGGTCCATAGCGATGGCCCTCGTGTGTCCGCTGGCCAATTCCTCGGCAACGTTCTTGCCCTGGCCGGAGACCCGCGCATTGCTCCCTTCATGCGCCTGTGGACCAACGTGATCTCCCGCGGTGCGGCCGGGGAAGCGCCTTACGACCAGGTCTGCACCAGGGTCGTGCAGGCCTGGATCGCCTGGATCGACAGCCGGCTGACCCGCCCCGTCGACACGTCCGAAGACGCCCGTCCCGCGGCCCTGCTGTGCATCGTCGAGGGGATCAGCCTGTTGGAGCTGGCCTCGCCGGGGTCCACCAAGAGCGTCGGTGTCTACCTTGCCAAGATGCTGGACCCGCATCGCCCTTCCGGGTCCTGAGCGCAAGCGAAGCGACGGCCGACTAAGCCAGGTAATATCAACGAACCGAGGTTGATTCTCGACGACCGAAAAGGAATAAAGACCTGCTTTTTTGAAAAAAGCAGCAAAAAACTTTTGGTCCGGCTGTCGCGGCATTTCCAGCAACGCGCACCTAGTACCAGCCGGCATTGATGCGGACTCACAGGAAGCAAGCAGTCCTTTTTCGAAAAAAAGGACCAAAAAACTTTTGAACCCGCTGACGCGCGCTCTCCGGATGAGTCCGCGACAGCGAAGACAAAAGTTTTTTGGTTCTTTTTTTCAAAAAAGAACCGCTTGGCTTGCCTGTCGCAAGTCCGCCCCCAGGATCGCCGGCCGCGATGATTGCCGGCGCGAGTTGCATTCGACCGTCATGAGCCGGCACCCGACGGCTGACCTCCGACTGCCCGCTCCGTTTGACAGTGGAAATACCGGACCCTTATCTGCGTTGAGAACGCGAACAGAAGCGGTGCACGTAAGATGAAGCTCCTCGTCCCGGTCAAGCGGGTGGTCGACTACAACGTGAAGGTGCGGGTGAAATCCGACCAGAGCGGCGTGGAGTTGGCTGGCGTGAAGATGGCGATGAACCCGTTCGACGAGATCGCCATCGAGGAGGCCGTCCGCCTCAAGGAAAAGGGTGTCGCCACCGAGATCGTGGCGATCTCCATCGGCCTCGCCGCCTGCCAGGAGACGCTGCGCACCGCGCTGGCCATGGGTGCGGACCGCGGCATCCTAGTGGAGACCGACGCTTCGCCCGAGCCGCTGGCAGTGGCCAAGATGCTGCGCGCCATCGCCGAGAAGGAGCAGCCACGGCTGATCATCCTGGGCAAGCAGGCGATCGACGACGACATGAACGCGACCGGCCAGATGCTGGCGGCCCTGCTCGGCTGGCCGCAGGGCACGTTCGCCAGCAAGCTCACCATCGAGGGCGACACCGCAACTGTAACGCGGGAAGTGGATGGCGGGCTGGAGACGGTGGCGCTGAGCCTGCCGGCGATCGTGACGGCGGATCTGCGCCTGAACGAGCCGCGCTATGCGAGCCTTCCCAACATCATGAAGGCGCGCAAGAAGCCGATCGAGACGATCAAGCCGGCCGACCTGGGCGTGGACCCGGCGCCACGTCTGACCACGCTGAAAGTGGTCGAGCCGCCCAAGCGCAGCGCCGGCCGCAAGGTCGGCTCCGTGGCCGAGCTGGTCGAGAAACTCCGCAACGAAGCCAAGGTGATCTGAGCCATGTCCGTCCTCGTCCTGATCGACCACGAAGGCGGCCTGATCAAGCAGCCGTCTCGCAGCGCGGTGGCGGCCGCTGCCAAGCTCGGCGACGTGCACGCGTTAGTGGTGGGCCAAGGCGTGGGACCCGCCGCTGACGCCGCTTCCAAGCTGCATGGTGTCTCCAAAGTCCTGAAGGCGGACGCCGCCGGCTACGAGCACGCCCTGGCCGAGCCGATCGCCGCGCTGCTGGTGGCCCTGGCACCCGGCTACACGCACCTGCTCTCGGCCAGCACCGCCACCGGCAAGAACGTGATGCCGCGCGTGGCCGCCCTGCTGGATGTGCAGCCGATCAGCGACATCGCCGGCGTAGAAGACGCCGACACGTTCGTCCGCCCGATCTACGCCGGCAACGCGCTGGCCACCGTGCGCTCGTCCGACAAGATCAAGGTGATCACCGTGCGCGCCGCGAGCTTCGATCCGGTTGCGGCAGAGGGCGGCTCGGCCATCATCGAGAATGCGGCCGACGCCGGCAACACCGGCACCTCGCGCTTCGTCTCGGCCGAGCTGTCCAAGAGCGAGCGGCCGGAGCTGACCGCGGCCCGCGTCGTGGTCTCCGGCGGACGCGGCATGCAGAACGGCGAGAACTTCCACCTGCTCGACCCGATCGCCGACAAGCTGGGCGCGGCCGTGGGTGCTTCGCGCGCCGCGGTGGACGCGGGCTACGTGCCGAACGATTACCAGGTCGGGCAGACCGGCAAGATCGTGGCCCCCGAACTCTACATGGCGATCGGCATCAGCGGCGCCATCCAGCACTTGGCCGGCATGAAGGACAGCAAGGTGATCGTGGCGATCAACAAGGACGAGGAAGCGCCGATCTTCCAGGTGGCCGATTACGGGCTGGTCGCGGATCTGTTTACCGCGTTGCCTGAGCTGAAGGCGGAGCTGGAGAGGGCGTAAGGAAGCAGTTCTTTTTTGAAAAAAAGAACCAAAAGACTTTTGCCTTCGCTGTCGCAAGCCTTTCCGGCGAGCGCGCGACAGCGGAGACAAAAGCTTTTTGCTTCTTTTTCTCG
>CAXUIR010000092.1:0-2189 GCA_964251005.1 uncultured Acetobacteraceae bacterium
CGGTGATAGTTGGGGATTAGGCTGCAGCTAGACAGCAAAGGCAAAGCAAGCGTAAGCGCTTCTTTTTTTGAAAAAAAAGAAGCAAAAAAACTTTGCTTCCCTGCGCTGGTACGCGGCATCGACTGTCCTGACGGGCGCGATTGGTTCAGCAGCGCCAGGAACAAAAGTTTTTTGGTTCCTTTTTTCAAAAAAGAACTGCTTGCTTTCTTCCTCACTCTGCCGCCTCAGCGCGCTCACGCGCCCGCACTTCGCCCGGCCGTCCCGGCCGCACGCGCAACGTCCTCAGCACCACCACGAAGAACACCGGCACCAGCACCACCGCCAGGATGGTCGCCGAGATCATGCCGCCCACCACGCCGGTGCCGATCGCGTTCTGCCCGCCGGAGCCTGCGCCGGTCGCTATCGCCAGCGGTGTCACGCCCAGGATGAAGGCGAGCGACGTCATCAGGATCGGCCGCAGCCGCTCGCGCGCCGCGGTGGCCGCCGCGTCCACCAGCGACTTGCCGGAATCGTAGTTCGCCTTGGCGAATTCCACGATCAGGATGGCGTTCTTCGACGACAGCCCGATCGTCGTCAGCAGCCCCACCTGGAAGTACACGTCGTTGTCCAGCCCGCGCAGCGAGGTGGCGAGCACCGCGCCGACCACGCCCAGCGGGACCACCAGCATCACCGCCACCGGGATCGCCCAGCTCTCGTAGAGCGCCGCCAGGCACAGGAACACCACGATCATGGCACCCGCGTAGAGCAGGGTGGTCTGCGAGCCCGACGCCACCTCCTCGTAGGACAGCCCGGTCCATTCGTGGCCGAAACCCGGCGGCAGCCTGGCCGCCAACTCGTCCATCGCGGCGATGGCGGTGCCAGTGCTCTGCCCCGGCGCCGGCACGCCCAGCAGCTCGACCGAGGGGACGCCGTTGTAGCGCTCCAACTTGGGCGAGCCGGTGGACCACACGCCGCGCGCGAAGCTGGAGAACTTCACCATCTGGCCCGACAGGTTGCGCGCGTACCAGTTGTCGAGGTCGGACGGCAGCATGCGCGAGGGCGCATCGCCCTGGATGTAGACGCGCTTGACGCGGCCGCGGTCGGTGAAGTCGTTGACGTAGGCCGAGCCCCAGGCGGCGGACATCGTGGTGTTTATGTCGGCCAGGCTGAGGCCGAGCGCGCTGGCTTTCTCGCGGTCGATCTCGATGTGGTATTGCGGCTCGTCGTCCTCGCCGTTGGGACGCACCTGCAGCAGGCGCGGGTCGTGCTGCGTCATGCCGAGCAGCTGGTTGCGCGCGGCGATTAGCGCGGTGTGGCCGAGGTTGGCGCGGTCCTGCAGCTCGAAGTCGAAGCCGGTGGCGTTGCCCAGCTCCAGCACGGCCGGCGGCGCGAAGGCGAACACCAGCGCGTCCTTGATGGAGAAGAAGTACTTCTGCGCCCGCCCGGCGATCGCCTGCACGGTGTTGCGCGCCCCCGGGCGCTTGGACCAGTCGGTCATCTGGATGAACATCAGCCCGACGTTCTGCCCGGCGCCGGCGAAGCTGAAGCCGTTCACCTCGAACACGCCGGAGATGTTGGCCGCCTCGTGCGTCTTGAGATAGTCGTAGGCGTCGTCGAGCACTTTTTGCGTGCGCAAGGCGGTGGCACCCGGCGGCGCGTTGACCTGGACGAACATCACGCCCTGGTCCTCGTCCGGCAGGAAGCCGGCGGGGATGCGCAGGAACAGCAGCACCAGCACGGCCACGATGCCGGCGAAGACCAGCAGCGAGACCGCCGGCCGGGCGATGGCGCCGTGCACGCCGCGGACGTAGCTGTTGTTCAGCCGGTCGAAGCCGCGGTTGAAGGCGCCGAACGGCCCGCGCTGCCGCCCGGCCCGGCGCTTGGGCGGGCGCAGGATGGTGGCGCACAGCGCCGGCGTGAACAGCAGGGCGACCGCCACCGACAGCAGCATGGACGCCACGATGGTGATGGAAAACTGCCGGTAGATGACGCCGGTGGAGCCGGAGAAGAACGCCAGCGGCAGGAACACCGCGGTCAGCACCATCGCGATGCCGATCAGCGCGCCGGAGATCTCGTCCATCGACTTGCGCGTCGCCTCGCGCGGGGGAAGGTTGTCCTCCTCCATCACCCGCTCGACGTTCTCGACGACGACGATCGCGTCGTCCACCAGCAGGCCGATCGCCAGCACCATGCCGAACATCGTCAGGCTG
>CAXUIR010000092.1:2199-8195 GCA_964251005.1 uncultured Acetobacteraceae bacterium
CCCGCAGGTGCCGGACAGCACCACAGGCACGGCGATCGTGGGGATCAGCGTCGCGCGCAGGTTCTGCAAAAAGAGGAACATGATGAGGAAGACGAGCAGCACGGCGACCGCCAGCGTCTCGACCACGTTGTGGATCGACAGGCGCACGAACGGCGTGGTGTCGTACGGGTAGATCACGTCCAGGCCGGGCGGAAAGGTCGGCCGCAGCCGCTCCACCGTCTGCTTGATCGCGGCCACCGTCTGCAGCGCGTTGGCACCGCTGGCCAGGCTGACCGCCACCGCGGCGGCGTTGTGGCCGTTGAACTTGCTGCTCGAGGAAAAGCTCTCCGCCGCCAGCTCCACCCGCCCCACGTCGGACACCCGCACCTGCGCGCCGGTCTGCGTCACGCGCACCAGGATGCGGCCGAACTGCTCGGGCAGCTGCAGGTAGGACGGGCCGATGATGGTGGCGTCGAGCTCCTGCCCGTTGACCGCCGGCAGGCCGCCCAGCTCGCCGGCGGAGACCTGCACGTTCTGCGCCTGAATCGCCGCACTCACGTCGGCCGGCGTCAGCCCGTAATCGTTGAGCTTGGACGGATCGAGCCAGATGCGCATCGCATACTGCGAGCCGAACAGCTGGTTGGTGCCCACCCCCGCCGTGCGGCTGATCGGGTCCTGCACGTTGGACGCGATGAAGTCGCCGACGTCGGCGGTGCTCAGCGCGCCGTCGGGGGAGCCGCAGCCGCGCCCGATGAGAAAGTTCTTGGTGGCCTTGGCGACCGTGATGCCCTGCTCCTGCACGATGGCGGGTAGGCGCGGCTCGGCCAGCTGCAGCTTGTTCTGCACCTGCACCTGGGCGATGTCCGGGTCGGTGCCCTGGGCGAAGCTCAGCGTGATGCTGATCGCACCGCTCTTGTCGCTCGACGAGCTGAAATACAATAGGTGGTCGATGCCGCTCAGCTGCTGCTCGATCACCTGCACCACGGTGGTCTGCGCCGTCTCGGCGGACGCTCCGGGATAGACGACGGTGACCGAGACCGCGGGCGGCGCAATGCTGGGGTACTGCGCGATCGGCAGGGTGGCCAGGGCGACCAGGCCGAACAGCATCAGGATGATCGCCAGCACCCAGGCGAAGACCGGACGGTCGATGAAGAAGCGTGACATCGCGGTGGTCCTAGGGCGATCGGGCAGGGAAGGAAGCAAGGCCTTCTTTTTCGAGAAAAAGAAGCAAAAAGCTTTTGCGCGCGCTGTCGCGGACGGCTGAAACAACGCGCTTCACCAAGGCACACCCGACGGAGACAGAAGTTTTTGGTTCTTTCTTTCAAAAAAGAACCGCTTGCCTTGCCTTTGCACTTTGAGCTTACCCCTGTTTGCCGGGGCTTACGGTAACCTCGTCGCCGGGCTTGATCTGCTGCAGGCCCTCGGTGATCAGCCGGTCGCCGTCTTTCAGGCCGCTCTGCACCAGCCAGTCGGCCCCGATCGCCCGGTCCGCCTTGATGGTGCGCATCTCCACCTTGTTGTCGGCGCCCACCACCATCGCTACCGGCTCGCCGCGCTGGTTGTGGGTAACCCCTTGCTGCGGCGCCAGGATGGCGTTCTGCTGCACGCCCTCCTCGATCTGGCCGCGCACGAACATGCCGGGCAGCAGCACCCCCTCGTCGTTGGGGAAGATCGCCCGCAGCGCGACGGCACCGGTGCCCTGGTCCACCTGCACCTCGGAGAACTGCAGCTCGCCGGTGCGGTCGTAGGCGGTACCGTCCTCCAGCATCAGCCGGACCACCGCCTGGTGGTTGCCGTCGGTCTTCAGCTGGCCCTGGGCCAGTTCGCGCCGCAGCCGCAGCAGCGTGGTGCTGGGCTGCACGATGTCCACGTAGGTCGGGTTCAGCTGGGTGACGGTCACCAGCAGGCTGGTCTGGTTGGCGGTGACCAGCGCGCCCTCGGTGACGGCCGAGCGGCTGGTGCGCCCGGTGATCGGCGCCGTCACCCGCGTGTAGGCCAGGTTGATCTCGGCGGTGCGCAGCTGCGCGCGGGCCGAGGCGATGTCGGCCTGGTTCTGCGACAGCGTGCCGACCGCGTTGTCGAGGTCCTGCTTGCTGATCGCCTCGGCGGCGGCCAGCGGGCGGTAACGCCGCACGGTGGCCTGCGCGGTCGTCGCGGTGGCGACGGCGTGGGCCACGCCGGCCTGGGCGTTGGCCACCGCGGCCTGGTACGGCGCCGGGTCGATCTGGTAGAGCAGCTGACCGGCGCGCACGGTGTCGCCCTCGACGAAGGTCCGCTTGAGGATGACGCCGTTCACCTGCGGCCGCACCTCGGCCACCTTGTAGGCGGTGACCCGGCCGGGCAGGTCGGTGGTCAGCGAGACGGGCTGCGCGTGCAGGATGACGACGCTGACCGCCGGCTTCGGCTTTGGGCCGGCCTGATGCTGGTCCTGCTTGCCGCATCCGGACAGCGTGACCAGCAACGCCGCCAGGGCAAGCGGCAGACGGCAGGCAGTGTGGCGGTGCGGCATCGTTCCCCTTTGGGCCCTGCTGATCGCGGGCGGGTTTTGGCCACTGGCCGGGGCCGGCCTGTGGGCGGTCACCGGGATGGCGGTGTCGAAGACGGTCAGCGGGTCAGAACAGCCTGGTCCGGCGGGTGCCGGATGGACGGACGAAACCCGCTGTCGGTCGCGGCACGGCAGACGCTAATCCCGATCAGGCTGGAAGAGAAGATCGGTCCGCCACACGCGGCCCGAGGGGCTGCGCAGGTGCCCGGGCGCAGCGCCTGCGCCGGAGCGACCAACAGGGCGAGCGCGAGCCTGCCACCCTGGCCGCGATGGGGCCGACACCTGGACAGCGGCGGCAGGATCATCCCCGCCACGACTGGGCCGACAATGCGCGCCGACACACCGAGCGGCTGCCGCGATCGTGCGTGGTAGACCTGCCGGATGTCGCGAGCACCACCGCAGGTAAGACTGGCTACATGCCCAGGGCGCGGCGATAGACGTCGAGCAGCGTCTCCTGCTCCTCGATTTCCGCCGGTTCCTGCTTGCGCAGGCGGATGATCTGGCGGAGCACCTTGACGTCGAAGCCGGCGGACTTGGCCTCGCCGTAGATGTCCTTGATGTCGTTGCCCAGCGCCTTGCGCTCTTCCTCCAGCCGCTCGATGCGCTCGATCAGGCTGCGGAGCCGCTCGACGGCGATGCCGCCCACCTTGGTGTCGTCGGTCTTCTCTGCTGCGGCCACGGCCAAACCGATCCCCCAACCCAAACTCAAGGGGGACGGCGGATAGACCCCCAGGCGGCGGTGGTCAATCGTACCCGCGCTGCGGGATTGGGCCGCGTCGGACGACGCGAGCCGTCATTACTCTGCATCAGAGTGCGGCCGTGTGCGCGTGCAGCCAACTTGTTTCATTACGCCAGCGGTAAGCTGCTGAAGGCTAGCCACGGAACGGCCTTGGTGCAGCAAGTTGTAATGGTCGCAGACTTGCGTCGGACGCAATGAAAGCGGCTAGTTTTCACGTTCGATGCGACGGTGCTTGTTACGTTGAAATTCGTTCTGGCCTGGGTTAGCACGTCGCCCAATTCGGGGAGTTTCGCATGCCTGCAAAGGATTTAGGGTTCAGCCTGCTGCTGGCGCTGCTTGCAGTCTCCAGCGCTGCCGCCGCCGAGACGAAGACGGTGGTACGCTCGGTCGATGATCTTCCGCAGTCATCCTACGCAATCGGCGGAACGGTCGCCGACATCCTTGCAGCGCCGCCGCAGCGATTTGCAGCTCTGGTGGCACCGATGCGCGCTGACATCGACCGCATCCTGAGCGGCTACGACATCACCGACAACGCGACGCTGCGCACTCTGCTGCAGGCGAAACTCGGCGAGCAGATCGCTTCCGGCAAGCAGGATGAAGCTGCCCTGGCCACGATCGCCGAGTTGCGCGCACACCAGGACAAGGCGGAAGCGCGCCTCATCGCAGGGCTCGCGCCGCAGGCCTTTCTCGAGGCACGGCTGGCCGACCACGCGCCGCCGGGCGCCTGCCCGCGCGGCTTCCAGACGATCTACGCGCGGCGGCTGGACGCATTGCCGTGGCCGGTGGTCGCCGCCGCAGAGACGCGGTTGAAAGGATTGGCCGAGGTTGCCAGCCCGACCTTCCTCATCGGACTCGTCGCCCCCGACATCCAGCCGACGCTGGACCGCGCGCACGTCCTCTCCAGCCGGCCGGCATGGGAGTTGATGGGCGCCCGCGTCAACATCGACGTCATCGCACCCTGCCGTGCCGCGATTGCCGACGCCACCGACACAATCATTCGCAAGCACGCGGTGCAAAAACCCGACATCTGGGCCGCACGGGAGGCCGTGTTGCCGGCCGCCGGCCTCTCGCCAGTGCCGGTGGCGATCTGGGATTCGGGCTTCGACGCCGCGCTGTTTCCCGGCCAAATACTGGTTTCAGCCGATGGCAGTCCGGTCGAGGCACCAGCCTACGACGTCGACTCCCGCCCGACCAAAGGTCAGCTCGCACCGCTCGCGGCGCAGGACAAGGCGGCCTATGCGGAAATCACGTCCGACATGAACGGCATTTCCGACCTGCAGACCGGCGTGGACAGCCCTGCAGCGGCAGCTTTCCGCAAGCGCGTCGCCACCATGTCACCCGCACAGATGCACGATTTCATGCAAGAGGTCGACACCCTGGATCCTTACATGCACGGCACCCATGTCGCCGGCATCGCCGCGCGCGGCAACCCGGCTTTGCGCATGGTGTCCGTCCGCGTCACCTACGACCCCAAGCCGGTGCCCACACCGCCGTCCGACGAGCTGCTTCGCCGCGTTGCCGTGGCCGACAGCGACACCGTAAACTGGCTTCGCGCGCACCACATCCGCGTCGTCAACATGAGCTGGTGGGATAGCCCCTCGAGATATGAGGACCAGATCGAGAAGAACGGCATCGGCAAGACCGCCGACGAACGCAAGAAACTCGCCAGGCACTATTTCGAATTGGAGCGTGACGGGCTCTACGCGGCGTTGAAGAGCGCACCCGGCATCCTGTTCGTGACGATCGCCGGCAACAACGACTCCGACAACGCGTTCGAGGAGACGATACCCTCGTCGTTCCGCCTGCCTAACCTACTCGTCGTGGGCGCGGTGGACCAGTCCGGTCGGCAAACCAACTTCACGAGCACCGGCCAGAACATCGGCGTCTACGCGAATGGTTACGAGGTGGAGAGCGTCGTTCCCGGCGGGGCGAAGGTGCGCATGTCGGGCACCTCGATGGCGGCCCCTGCAGTGACGAATCTTGCGGCCAAGCTCCTGGCGGTCGATCCCAAACTCACGCCGGAGCAGCTCATCGCGATCATCACGCGGACGGCCGATGCGGGAGAAACCCCAGCCATCCGGCGGATAAACCCAAGCCTTGCCCTGGCGAGCGTGCGTGCGGCAGGGCACGAGGCGTCAGCCTCGCCGCGGTAGGGTGGACGAGGCGCCGGTTCACACTCTTGCTTGAACAGGCAGTCCAGCAGGCAGCGGGGGAGTGCGTGGCGTGACGTGCCCGGCCTTGGCGAGCGCGAGCCTTGCGGACGCCCTCGTTCAAGACGTCTGCGCCTCTTCGGTCAGCTTTACCTGCGGCCCGGTCTGATACAGCGCCTGCCACGCCTTGTAGGGCATGCCGTAGACCAGCTCGCGCGCGTCCGGGTCGGCAATCTCCACACCACGCTCGGCGGCGGCCTCGCGATACCAGCGGCTGAGGCAGTTGCGGCAGAAACCGGCCAGGTTCATCAGGTCCAGGTTCTGCACGTCCGTCCGCTGGCGCAGATGCGCTACCAGGCGGCGAAAGGCGGCCGCTTCGACTTCGGTGCGGGTTGGTTCGGCTAGTTCCTGGACCGGCATGGGTTGGCTCCTGTGTTGTAAGCAGCGGCGCCTTTGGCACGGAAGAAAGCAAGCGGTTCTTTTTTGAAAAAAAGAACCAAAAAACTTTTGTCACTTGAGTACACGCTGGCGGAGAGGTCCGCGACAGCCGAGACAAAAGCTTTTTGCTTCTTTTTCTCGAAAA
>CAXUIR010000093.1:0-8193 GCA_964251005.1 uncultured Acetobacteraceae bacterium
AAGGCCTTCTTTTTCGAGAAAAAGAAGCAAAAAGCTTTTGTCTCGGCTGTCGCGGGAAGCTGAAACGACGCGCGTCAACGAACGACACCGACAAGCGGCAAAAGTTTTTTGGTTCTTTTTTCAAAAAAGAACCGCTTGCTTGCCTCACTCCGCCGACAACACCGCAACCCGCGACATGAACTCCTCCGCCTTCCCATCTGCCAGCAAGGGCGCAGCATCGGCCACCGCGTCCAGCAGCCGGTTCAGCCACTCGGCGTCCGACTTGGCGAAGTCGCCCAGCACCCAGCCCAGCACGCGCGCCTTGTCGCCCGGGTGGCCGATACCCAGCCGCACCCGCCAGTAATCCGGCGAGCCGAGCACGCGGTCCATGCTGCGCAGTCCGTTATGCCCGGCCGCACCGCCGGCGCGCTTCACACGCACCTTGCCGGGGATCAGGTCCAGCTCGTCGTGGAAGGCGGTGATGGCGTCTGTCGGCAACTTGAAAAAGGCGGCGGCCGGCTGAACGCTGGCGCCGCTGTCGTTCATGTAGGTGAGCGGCTTGAGCGCCACCACCCGTTCGCCGCCGACGCTACCCTCGGCGGTCAGGCCGCGGAACCGCTGGCGCCACGGGCCGAACCCGTGGCGCTGCGCAATCCGGTCCAGCGCCATGAAGCCGATGTTGTGCCGCTGACGGGCCATGTTCGGCTCGGGGTTGCCGAGCCCCACCCACAGCAGCACAACCCGAGCCTTCGGCGCGGGCGAGTCTTACTTCTTCTTCGCGGCCGGCTTGGCGGCTGCCGCAGGGGCCGCCTTGGCGGGTGCCGCACCCTTGGCCGGCGCCTTGCCTTTGGCGGGTGCGGGTGCTGCGGCCGCGGCTGCAGGCTCTGCCGCCTCGGCAGAGCGGGTCGGCGGGGCGACGGTCGCGATGACGAAGTCGCGGTCGGCGATCGTCGGACGGGCCTCGCCGGTGCCCTTTAGGTTGTGCCAGCGGACGTTGTCGTTGATGTCCAGCTCGCCCAAGTCGGCCTCGAAGAACGCCGGCACCTGCTCCGGGTTGGACCACACCTCGATCGTGTGGCGCACCACGTTCAGCACGCCGCCCTTCTTCAGGCCGGGGCTGGTCGCGTCGTTCACGTAGTGCACGGCGACGGAGACGCGGATCTGCTCGCCCGGCGCCAGGCGCGGGAAGGCGACGGGGCGGGCCACGGCGGTTACCGGGGGGAACTGCACCTCGCGCATCAGCGCACGCTCGGTAGTGCCATTGTGCTTCAGCTCGAACAGGCGCGAGCGCCAGCCGCCGCGCTTGAGTTCCGCCAGCACCGCCTTGGGGTCCAGCGCGATCAGCGTCGGCTCCTGCTTGGCACCGTAGATGACGGCAGGCACGCGGCCTGCCCGCCGGGTCGCACGCGCCGCCCCCTTACCGGCTCGCGCACGCGCCTCGGCCTCGATGGTTACGAAATTGGCCATGGTGTGCTCCAAACGCGTAGAGCGCCGGCCTCCAGGGGTGCCAGCGCTAGGGGGCGGTTTCTAGCCTAAGCAAGAGAAAAAGGAAGGCCTTCTTTTTTGAAAAAAAGAAGCAAAAAACTTTTACTCCCTCGGGCGCGCGCTCGCAGAACAAGACCGCGACAGCGGAAGCAAAAGTTTTTTGGTTCTTTTTTTCAAAAAAGAACTGCTTGCTTGCCTTTCCCGGCCCAAGGCTCCAGGCGGTAAAGAAATCAACCGAAAACAGGGATGAAACGGTGTTCCACCAGCTGCTGACGCCGGTTGCCGGCAACCTCGTGCTCTCCGTCCTGGTTGCCGCCTTGCCGATCCTGGTCGTGCTGGTCCTGCTCGGCGTGTTGCGGCGCCCGGCCTGGCAGGCTTCGCTCGCCGGCCTGGTGGTGGCCTTCGTTGTGGCCGTTGGCGTTTGGCAGGTGCCGACCGGCCTGGCGCTGGACAGTGTGGTCGCCGGCGGGGTGTTCGCGCTGTGGCCGATCATGTGGATCGTGGTCAATGCGCTGCTGCTCTACAACATCGCCGTGGCCAGCGGCCGCTTCGACGCTTTCCGCGACTGGGTGTTGGACCACCTGCCCAACGACCGCCGGGTGGTGCTGGTGGTCATCGGTTTCTGCTTCGGCTGCCTGCTGGAGGGCATCTCCGGCTTCGGCACGCCCATCGCCATCACCAGCGCGCTGCTGATCCTGGTGGGTTTTCCGGCCATCGAGGCGCTGACCTTCACGCTGATTTTCGACACCGCGCCCGTGGCCTTCGGCGCGCTGGGCGTGCCGATCACCGTGCTGGGCCAGGTGACCGGGCTGTCCCCGGTGACCCTGGGTGCGATGGTGGGCCGGCAGTTGCCGTTCATCGCCGTGCTGCTGCCGTTCTACGTCGTCGCACTCTACGGCGGTCTGCGCAGCCTGCGCGCGCTGTGGCCGGTGCTGCTGGTGGCCGGCGGCAGCTTCGCGATCGCACAATTCGTCAGCGCCAACCTGCTGGACTACGCGCTGACCGACGTGCTGTCCTCGCTGACGGCGCTGGTCATCACGGTCGCTTTTCTGCGCGTGTGGCAGCCGGCGGCCGATCCCGCCTTCGCGCTCAGCCTGCGCCCGGACGCCCAGCAAAGAGCATCGCGCACGGTAGCGCCCTGGCAGGGGTGGACACCGTGGGTCATCGTCAGCGTGGTCGTCATCGTGTGGACGCACTTCAAGATCAACGCGATCGGGGCGCAGTCGATACCGTGGCCGGGCCTGGACCGCGCAATCGGCATTACCCTCTACCACGACAAGCCCTACGCCGCGCTCTACCGGTTCGAGCCGCTGGCCTCCGGCACGGCGATCCTGGTGGCAGCGCTGATCACCGCTTCGGTGGTGGGCGTGGGACCGGCGGGACTGGTGCGTGCGGCAGTGGCCACCTGGCGGCAGGCGCGCATCGCCATCCTGACGGTGATGCTGATCATCGCACTCGCCTACCTGATGAACTACTCGGGCATGACGTACACGCTCGGCCTCGGCGCGTCCAAGACAGGTGCGCTGTTCCCGCTGCTCTCGCCGTTTCTCGGCTGGGTGGCGGTGTTCCTCTCCGGCAGCGACACGTCGGGCAACGCGCTGTTCGGCAACCTGCAGGTGGTCGCCGCGAACCAGCTGGGGCTGAACCCGGTGCTGATCGCGGCCACCAACTCGTCAGGCGGGGTGATGGGCAAGATGATCTCGCCGCAGAACATCGCCACTGGCGTATCGGTGACGGACCTGAAGGGCCAGGAAGGCGTGGTGTTCGCGCGCACGTTCAAGCACAGCATCATCCTGACAGCGTTGCTGGGCGGCCTGGTGTTGCTGCAACAATACGTATTCACGTGGATCGTGCCGAGATAGGGCCACCCGGTCCTTCCGAGAAGGAACCGACGGCGTCCGTGAAACCCGTTGCACTCTCCGCAGGATGCATCCTGCGGAGGCAGACGTTCTTGGATCGGCGGATTGCCGTCTCAGGGGCGGACCTCCCCGCGCGAGATAGGGAACCTTCGACGCGCGATAATCGTCGGGCCTGTTCGAGCCCAAGCCACCTGCGGCGGCGGCTCACGCGAGCCTTGAGCAGGCCAGATGGCCGAGCGAAGGACTGACATCGAAGGAAGCCTAACGAAGCAGCCGCCCCAGCAACAATGCGTCGGCGCTGGAAGCGTCCGCTGCAAAACTTGGGTCCGTCGTTTCGACAACAACCGCTTGCTTGTGCACCGCACCAGCATTGTCCGACGGCTATCGGAGCCCAAGCCAAACCGTTGCGCATCCACACTAAGCGCGCCGGCGTAGTTAAAGGCTGGGCACGACAAATGCACGGGCAGTCACTACCAATTCAAAGAAAAATCTTACAGTATAGACGCAGCATAGCAATTACCAACCCGGCACTAAAAAAAGATATAGTCTTGTTTAAGTTTTTCTACACGCCGTTGATACTCACATAATTTTTCGTATTCTCTCGTTTTACTTGTTGCAAATGCCGCGTCCTGCATTATTATGCGGGTATGCCGAATAATTCGTTCGGCGCAGCGGAGGAAATCTTATGGTCGATCGTTCGCAGGGCCTCATCGCACGCCATTCCGGACTGGCTGTGGCCTTCTTCGTCATTGCGTCGGTGGCGCTTCCTTTCCAGTCAAACGCGGCTGCCGTTCAGGTTGCCGGCAATCAACCCACCAGCCAGTCGCATGTTGCAAGCATGGACAGCGATCCGCTGCCGGGCATCATGCACCACTACCCCTGAGCGCAGGCTGCGACCTGGGGTGTGCATCACGGCAAACCGCCGAGATCATTCATTATTGTTTGTACAGACGGCCGCAGCCAGCACGCGGGGGTTGTTTTTTTCCTCTTTGTAGCTAGCCTGCGGTCGTCCAGCCTAGAAGTATTCTCGGTTTGCGACTCTAGGAGTCTGTAAAACGAGGCATGTCGCGTGCACTGGCCGTCATACGACTATCGGGGGCGGTAGTCCGAGCTGTCCTACTCGTCAGTATCGCACTGGGCTTTCTTTGGAGCGGGCAGGCGCGTGCTGACCGTTCCGAGTTCCAGCTCTATAACGTAAACCAGGGTCTGCTGAGCCTGGGTGGGTCATGCATGTTGCAGGATCCGTCCGGGTTTATCCTCGTGTGCACGGAACACGGTGTTTTCTCTTACGACGGCAGGCGGTTTCTCAACCTCGGCGTCGAACAGGGACTGCGCCAGGGCGGCGTCGTCTACGCCATCGCGCTGACGGCCGACGGACGCATCGCCGTCGGCTACGCTGACGAAGTGCTCGTATCGAACAAGCCTGCCGGCCTGTCGCACTCACCGGAGGCCCTGAGCTTCCAGGCGGTTCAGCATCCGGGACAGACGTTCTACAACGAAGGCGTTCGCCGCCTGACGAGCTGGCGTGACGGACTGGTGCTGCTGACCGGAGAGCGGACACAGCGCGTGGTGCTGCCGGAGTCCGGCCCGCCGCGCCTGGAGCCGATGATGTACGGCCCGAAGGAAGCCGACCTGCTGCGTGGCAGCAAGGCGGTGTTTTCTGTCGCCGGCCGCCTATGGGAGACCTTCGACGACGGGCGGATCTGTGCGGCAGACCCCGGCGCCGTGCGGTGCTACAATGTCGGCGGCGGCAGCCAGCATGGCGGCTGGGCCGACGTCACCGCGGGGCCCGCCGGCCACATACTCGCCAGGTCGCTGACCTCCGTCGGCGACCTCGACCCCGTCTCCGGCCAGTGCACCGTTACCGACCTGCCCGACCAGGGCGGCAGCTACGGCAACTACTCGACAAGGCTGGGCTTGTTTAGGGCGCCGGACGGCTCCCTGCTGACCCAGGCCGACCACGGCCTGGCCATCCTGCGCCCGGACGGCTGGCACGAGCTCAGCGTTGAGGACGGTGCGCCGTCCGGCATCATCGTCACCGTGCTGACCGACAGCACCGGACAGCTGTGGTTCCAGATACTGGGACGCGGCCTGGTCCGCTGGCTGGGCTACGGCCATTGGGAGACGGTGGAAAAAGCCGATGGTCTGTCGGACGGGGTGGCCTGGCAAACGGCGCGCGGACCGGACGGGTCGCTGTGGGTGTCCACCGACACCGGCGTGGACGAGATCGTCAGGCGCTCCGGCGCGCTGCGTGTCGCCCGCGTGTTGCCGGGCTCGTCCTTCGCCGTCGCCATCGGGCCGCACGGCCGGCTGTGGCGCAGCTACGGCGACGAAGGGGTCAGGGTGCTCGACCCGCGATCCGGCCAGACTACCTCGCTCAACCTGCCGCCGGTCAACGCCATCCTGCCCGGCACGGGGGATGCGATCTGGATCGGCACGGTCGGCGGGCTGTTCAGGGTGGACGACCACGTTGGCGCCGCACTGCGCCCCACGCTGGGCCATGGGCCGCAGACGCCCGTCGTCAGCATGGCAGGCGACGGTTCCGACGGCGCCTACTACCTCTGCAACGGACGCCTGCGGTGGCGGCGCGCGGACGGCTCAGACACGGCGGTGCACGGCGCCTGGCCAAGCGGCGGGTTCGAGCCGCTGGCGCTGGCCCGCGGCCGTGGCACCGACATGTGGGTGGGCGGATTCGGCGGCCTCTACCGCCTGGTGCTGTCCGCCGACGCCGTGCTCTCCTACGAGGCGATCGAGACGTCGGACACCCGCACCAACAGCATCATCGCCGCGATGGTGGACCACAGGGGCTGGGTCTGGGCAGGGACGGCACTCGGCGTCTCGGTGTTCAACGGCCAGCGCTGGGTGTCGGTCGATTCCGATGCCGGCCTCGTCTCCGACGACGTGGACCAGCTCGGCATCCGCGAGGACCCGGACGGCTCGGTCTGGATCGTCACCAGCCAGGGGCTGTCGCACCTGCTCGACCCCAACTGGCTGTTCGCCGACCGCAAGCTGCGCGCGTTCGTCAGCGGGGAGACGATCGGCGGCCGGCCGGTGCTGGGCCGCTCGCTGCCGTTCACCCAGGAGGCCGTCTCCGTGCAGTTCGGCACGTCCAGCTACGGGGCGGAGAACTCGGTGACCTTCCGCTACAAGCTGTCCGGCGTGGATGCCAACTGGGCCGAATCGCAATCGGGGCTCGTGCGCTACCCGTTCATCCCGCCCGGCCGCCACGTGCTCAGCGTGGTCGCCTACGACGACCTCACCCACCGCGCCTCGCCGCCGGCCAGCCTGCCCATCGACATCGGCTACCCCTGGTGGCGGCGCTGGTGGTCGGAATGCCTGTGGCTGATCTGTGCCGTCGGGCTGGCCTACGCGGCGGTGCGCCTGCGCTTCAAGCGCATCCTCGCCCGGCAGGCCACGCTGCGGCGCCTGGTCGACGACGCCACGCGGCAGCTGCAGCACCAGGCGGCGCATGACAGCCTGACCGGCCTGCTCAACCGTTCGGAGATCGAGAGCCGGCTGGCCGGCAAGCTGTCACGGGTGTTGGCGGACGGCGAGCTGCTCGTGGCGCTGATCGACATCGACCATTTCAAGCGGGTGAACGACGATTACGGCCACCTCGACGGCGACCAGGTGCTCCGGCGGGTGGGAGAGCTGGCCCGCACGGTCGTCAGGCCGGGCGATTGCGTCGGCCGCTACGGCGGCGAGGAGATACTCATCGTCATCGAGGACGCCGATCGCAGCGGCGCCGAGCGGGTGACGGCGTTTCACAACACCTTCCGCGACGAAATGTTCGTGACTGCGTCCGGCCACACCATCCACGTCACCTGCTCCATCGGGCTGGCCTCGGCGGTGTTCGGCGACGACTGGGAGTCGCTTATCGGCCGGGCGGACGACGCGCTATACGAGGCGAAAGCGTCAGGCAGGGACCGCATCGTCAAGAGCCTGCAGGTCGACCTTACCCGTCCGGCGCCGGACGGGGGCGCCGGCCGCACGTTCAAGCGCCGTGGCCGGCCCGGCGTCAGCACCTCCGGCGAAGGCACCGCGCGCGCCGTGGCGCTGACCGCCGACCTGCGCCGCGTGGACCCCGACCGGGAGATGGAGCTGTTCTATCAGCCGGTGGTGCGTATCCAGCAGCCCCAGGGTCAGACGACTAGCCAGACGACTAGCCAGACGGGCGGCCACGACCGGCCAGCCGCCCCTGCGCTGGTCGGCTACGAGGCGCTGCTGCGCTGGAACCACCCGACGCGCGGGCTGGTCATGCCCGGCGAGTTCGTCAAGCTGTCGGAAAACAGCGGAACGATCGACCGCCTGGGCGCCTGGACCTTGAAGCGCGCCTGCGCAGACGCCGCCCACTGGCCCGAAAACCTGACCGTGGCGATCAACGTCTCGCCGATGCAGTTCCGCTCCGGCGAGCTGCTCGAGCGGCTGCAGGAAGCGCTGAGCGAGACCGGCATCACCCCGCACCGGGTCGAGATGGAGGTCACCGAGACGACGATGCTGCTCGACGACGACGCCGCCCTGTTCACCCTGCGCCAGATACGCGCGCTGGGGGTGAAGATCGCGCTGGACGATTTCGGCACCGGGTTCTCCTCGCTCAGCTACCTGCGCTGGTTCCAGTTCGACCGGATCAAGATCGACCGCTCCTTCGTCTCCGACATCTGCAAGCAGGAGGACGCGGCCAGCATCACCCGCACCATCCTGGGGCTGGGCCGCAGCCTGAACATTCCAGTGACGGCGGAAGGCGTGGAAAGCGCGGAGCAGGTGGAGATATTGCGGGCGGAAGGGTGCACGCACGCACAGGGATACTTATTCGGGCGACCGGAGCCTAAGCGGCGGCTTTCGTTTCTGGTTGCGGCGGAGTCGTGAAGGC
>CAXUIR010000094.1:0-8154 GCA_964251005.1 uncultured Acetobacteraceae bacterium
GCGTCTCGTGCGCGTTGGTGAAGCGGCGGCCGCGGAAGTTCGGCATCGGGTTGGATTTGCGCCAGATCACATCGTTGAGGATCCAGAAGCCGAGGTCCTGCAGGATGGCGCCGATGCGGAAGATGTTGTGGTAGCTGCCGATCACCCACAGCGTGCCGTCCTTGCGCAGCACGCGGCGGGCCTCGGTCAGCCACAGGCGGGTGAAGGCGTCGTAGGCGGCGAAGTCGGTGAATTGGTCCCAGTCGTCGTCCACGCCGTCGACCAGGCTGTCGTCCGGGCGGCGCAGCTCGCCGCGGAGCTGCAGGTTGTAGGGCGGGTCGGCAAAGATGCAGTCCACCGAGGCCGCGGGCAGCATGCGCATCATCTCCACGCAGTCGCCGCGCAGGATCTGGTCCAGGGGCAGGTCGCGCGAGATGTCCAAGGCCTTTTGTCGGTCCGGGTCGGAGGGAGGCCGGAGCTTGGAGATGGCCTCGCATGCACGTCAACACGCCCGGCGCGGCACCGGCTACATCATCGGCGCGGTCCGCACGCCGGCGGCATCGGCCAGCACGCAGAGCATGCGCCCGCCGTCGCGCGCCGAGACCAGCATGATGTCGCCGCCGGCCAGCATGTCGCCGGCATCGTTAAAGAAGTCGGGCGTGGAGACGAAGGCCTGGTCGTCCGCGCCGGTTTTGTAGAGCCACAGCGTGAAACCGTTCGCGTAGGCAAGCACGGACAAGTTGCGCAATGAGAACGCCATCGATCGACCCTCTTGGAAGAACATGCCGCTTCGTTTTGAAGCGGGGCGGATTTCGACGTGCTGGGGTTACCCTTGTATTCGTCGGTTAGACTAGAAAGCGGGCACTTACTGGTCAAGGAATATTTTCCTTGATGTTGACAGGAGCCAGGCCAGGCAAGCGGTTCTTTTTTGAAAAAAGAACCAAAGCACTTTTGTTCCCTTCAGGTACCTGCTGAAGGACACTCCGCGACAGCCGGATCAAAAGTCTTTTGCTTCTTTTCTTCAGAAAAGAAGGCCTTGCTCTCTCGCCTAAAGTTGCGCTTACCCAAACCACGAAAGCTGAAACCAACCTGGGGCTGCAAAGAACATAACAAGAACAACCTAGGCCATAGAGCAGCCGAGAGCAAGAGCGCTGACAGGTATATTCCTATTGTAGGGGAATTTTCCTTGAGGCATGATCCAGCCCGATGAAGCACGAGGATGTCTGGCGCGCGCTCGACACGCTGGCTGCCGAAAACGGCTTGTCTGCCTCTGGGCTGGCACGCCGTGCCGGGCTCGACCCAACCACCTTCAACGTCTCGAAACGCCGGATGCCGGACGGGCGCGCCCGTTGGCCGGGCACGGAAAGCCTTGCCAAGGTGCTGGACGCTACGGGCGCCAGCCTGGACGTGTTCTCACGCCTGGTGGCAGGCGAGCGCGCCATCGCCTCGCAAGCACCGGTCCCCAGGCGCATCCCGCTGATCGGCATGGCGCAAGCCGGCGGCGAAGGATACTTCGACGACGGAGGCTACCCGGTCGGCGGCGGCTGGGATGAAGTCGGCATCCCCGACATGGGGGACCCGCACGCCTACGCGCTGGAGATCTCGGGCGAGTCGATGGAGCCCGTGTTCCGCGACGGCGACATGGTGGTCGTCTCGCCGTCCGCCCCTATTCGCAGGGGCGACAGGGTAGTGGTACGCACCGCGCGAGGCGAAGCCATGGCGAAACAGCTCGTCCGCCAATCTGCCAAGCGGATCGAGCTGCGCAGCCTGAACCCCGAACATCCGGACTACACGTTCCACCTCTCCGAGGTGACGTGGATGCACCGGATTATATGGGCTAGCCAGTAAGCGCGCAGGAGAGAAGTGGCAGGAAGATCAGGCTGCTTCTGCCTTGCCGAACCGCCCCATGCGGACGTCTTTTGCCTCGCGCCCGAACAGCATCAGCGCAATGATAAGCACCGCAGCGCTTCCCGCGACGCTCACCAGGGGCCAGCGGTAGTCGTGACCGAGCGCGTCGGCCATGCCGCTTTGCAGCGGCAGGTTGAGGGCAGCAAGGAAGTTGCCGAGCTGGTAGGTCAACCCGGGAAAGGTTCCGCGGATCGAGGCCGGCGACAGTTCGTTCAGGTGCACCGGCACCACGCCCCAAGCACCCTGCACGCAGATCTGCATGAGAAACGCGCCGATCGCGATCCATAACGGCGTCGACGAGAACGCCCATAGCGGCAGCACCGGCAGCGAGAGCAGTGCAGCAAGCCCGATGGCGCGACGCCTGCCGATGCGCTGTGACAAGGAACCGAACAGGATGCCGCCGGCCATCGCGCCGAGGTTGTAGATCACCACGATGGTGGTGAGCTCGGCGCCGACGATGTGGTGCTGCCGCTGCAGGTAACGCGGGTAGATGTCCTGCGTGCCGTGGCTGAGGAAGTTGAAGCAGGCCATGAGGACCGCCGCATACAGCGTGAGTCCGGCATGACGCCGGACGACGTCGAGGAGCGGCTCGGTCGCATGGCCCGGCGCGCGGGCCGACCAGTCCGGACTCTCCGGCACGTTGTTGCGGATGTAGAGCACCAGCAGGGCCGGCACCGCGCCCGCCATGAACATGCCGCGCCAGTGCAAGGTGTCATGCGCCAAATAGAGGATCGAGGCGAGCAGGTAACCGCTCGGATATCCCGCCTGCAACAGGCCGCTGACCGGCCCGCGCCAGGAGGCGGGGATGCTCTCCATCGTCAGAGAAGCCCCCACGCCCCACTCACCGCCCATAGCGAGGCCGAACAACGCGCGCACGACGAAGAACACCGCGGCGTTGGGCGCGAGCCCGGTGCAGAAACCCAGCACGGAAAACCCGAGCACGCTGGCCATCAACGCCGGACGGCGGCCAAACCTGTCTGCAAGCCGTCCGAAGACGAAGGCGCCCAACGCCCGCATTGCCAGAGTCAGCGTCACCGCGAACGGGACCCGGGTCTCGCAGGTTCCCCACGCGGGGGCGACGTCGCCAAAGACGAACACCATGATGAAGAAGTCGAACGCGTCCAGCGTCCAACCGAGATAGCAAGCGGCAACGACATGCCGCTGCTGCGCAACCGTGCCAGACATGCTGGTTCCCATGCTTTACCGGACGCCAAAGTCACGCGAGCCTGCTGCTCCGTCAACTGCGTTGTCCGGCAAAGCCATCGCCAGCGTGGTTCGGCTAGGAGCTCTTGGCTGCCGTAGCCTCATAGGTCATCAATGCGGCAACTGCGGCGGCCGCAACTGCCTGGTTTGCCGAACTCGTCGACGCTTCCCAGGCCGAGACGGCGGCCTGCGCGCTGGCCAGCAGGCGGCTTGCCTCGGCAACCACTTGAGGATCGGCGTTGAGCCGTGCGGCGTACGCAGCCTCCACCACGGTCGCCACTTCCAACCCGGCAGGAAGATCCACGGAGACTTGCGGCCGGTTGGCCGCGCATCCGCTCGTCGTCAAGAGCGCGCCTCCCAAGCACGCCACACCGAACATGTCTGCAACCTTCATCGCACAACCCCTTTACCGGTGTTGATCTTGGTAACCATTTCCGTGGCGATCTGCTCGGCCTGCTTTTGTGCAACGGCATTGTCCGGCAGGACCATCGAGGTGAAGGCACCAGTGAGAAGAGGAATTGCCTGCACCCATGTAAGCTGTTTCAGCAGCAAGGCGCTGACTGTCGCGATGCTCGCAGATATCCCGGCAACCGTCGTCGGCTGACGGGCCCACTCGCGGAAACTGTCCATGGTGTTTTCCCCTTGTAAGAGATCGATAACCGTTTCAGGACGGGTACTCTATGTGTTTTGAAACTTGTATAGCAGCAAGGAAGGCCTTCTTTTTCGAGAAAAAGAAGCAAAAAGCTCTTGCGAGCGCTGTCGCGGGAAGCTGAAAAAAGACGTCTCAACAGCACGCGTGCCATTGTGAACGTGTTTCTTCTTCTTCCAAACCATGTCCACACGGCCGGCTTGAGGGCTTGACACTTCAAAAACCTGACGAGGATGGCAGTTCTACCTCGTTATAGACAGCAGCCTACCTTAGTCCTAGTCCTATTGCCGCGGAATCTTCCGCAGCGTGTTCCCAAGCGACAAAAGTTTTTTGGTTCTTTTTTTCAAAAAAGAACTGCTTGCTTGCCTTGTATCTGATTACGATCCCGGGCCGTGAATGATTTACACCTATACAGTCTATCGTCTATTAAAACTCGCGTTGACGATCCAACTATAGATCGGCTCAGCCAGCCACAGCGCGGCGCTTCCGACCAGTCCCGCGCCGAACACAAGTCCGGCGACTCGGGATTTCAGGCCAAGTATGTCGGCGACCGGCTTGCGCAGATCTTCGACGACGCCCACCATGTTGCTCAGCGCGCGCGCATGCTCATTCGTGCCGGAGCGGATTGCTTCCAGCTCAAACTGCACGATGCTGACGATACACTCGAACTTCTCCTCCAGCTCGCGCTGATCTTGACGCAAGGTCGCAAGGTCTGCCCGCACGAGATCATGCAGCTGCTCAGCCTGCGCCTGCCGCAAGTCGTTCATGTCATGCAACACCCGGACACCTGTGAGCACCTCTCCCATTTGTTGAAACAGCAAATGCATGTCGCTCTGCGACATCGAAGCCTCCTAGGCTATACTGAGAACGCCAGCATTGTTCCAAATCTGTCCGGACCCTGCCGCAGGCTTGACGGTAGGCAGCCCCGGCATGAAGACACCGCCAGCAGGTTCCAAGACAAGCGCACCTCTAGGCTGCAGCCCCAACCCACCCGTGTTCGTCCCGATCACACTAAGGTTTGCCGACGTGGCGTTCTGCACGACCACCCAGTTGACCGCGCCCGGCGTGTTCACCAGGCTCAGCATGTTACCACTGCCCGCACTACCACCCGCAGCATTGATGAACAGGCTACCACCCTTGGTTTGAATAACACCGTTCACAGTGCTGTCCGAGCCGTCGAAACACACGGTCGGCGGGTTTGAGGCGGTGGCAGGTTGATGCCGAATGAAGTTGGCCGTGCCGGACACGTTGTTGATCTGGAAAAGCGTGGCGCCGTTCTGATTTGAGAAGACGTGATCCTTTGAACTTCCGACGCCGGCCGGTGTGGTGGCAGTGGACGGCGTCATGAAGGAAAGATAGTTCCCCGAGTTCACGGTCGAGTTATCAATGATCGCGGTCGCCATCGGAACGTTTCCAAGATGTAGACCGTAAGTCGTCAACCCCACCGTGCCGTTAGCACCGTTGATCTGGATGACCGTCGCCATGTCCTCGAAGTGGCAACCTTCGATGATGTTGCTGGAGGAGTTGTACGTGCTCGTAAAACTGAAAGCGACGTCCGCGCTCGCGCTGCCGACAGGCCCACCGACGAAGTTGCATCCGCTCACATGAAAGTTGGACACGTTCGTAAGGTTGAAAAACGTCTGAGCTCCGGTCGGCCCGCCATCGCGCGTGATGTCGAGCCCAGAAAAGAACCCATCGGCAACGTTAGTAAGCTGGACCGTTCCGAGGTTGGTGTTCAACTCACCATGCGACACCCAGAGCCCCAGCAACATGTTTCTGCCGGCCACGTAGCCAGGCCAGGTCGTCTCGTTGGTCTGCAGCATCAGAAAGTCGACGCCGACGACCAGTGGGTTGCTGATGTAGACGCCTTCACAATATCCGGTTTGCAAGACCACGGCGTTACCGTAATAGGCCTGCACGGAGTGCAGCCTCGTGTCGATCGAGCTGTTCAGTTCCACCACGGCAGAGGTTGTACTGCCGGCCGGCGCAGGCGGACCAAACCAGGAGGTGTTGCTGACCTGCGTGCTCCAGCAGCCATTAAGAACCAGCCCTCGCAAGAACGTCTGCGGAAAAGGCGAGGCGCCGTTCGATGCGTTAGGATACCCGAACAGCTCGATCTCATGTATGATAGTTGAGACGTAAGCGAAGGACGTTGCCGACGGGTAGGTCACCCGGATCCCCGCGGCAGTCTGGCCAGACGAACCCTCGGCATAGAGGGAAAGCCCGTTGACGACGACCTTGCCGAGGATGTTTCCCGGCGCGATGTCGAAGCCAATACCGGTATGCTGAAGGTGAACGCGAGTCTGACCACGCCCAGCACCGCGTATCGCCACTGCCTTGCCGCTGATAGCGATTGAACTCAGCAACCAGTAGTCACCGGTAGGGATGTACAACTCTCCGCCTGCCGATGGCAGCATCGCGATCGCAGCATTGAAGGCAGCCGTACAGTCAGGCCCGCCCCGAACCGCACCGTAGTCGAGCACGTTGATGCTGTCGCTTGTTCGACTGACCAGCGAACGGGCAACACCCGACTGGGACGCCATCACCGTCCCGGCGCTCGCATCGCCGGCAATCGCCGCCGTCACCTGGCCCGCAGGGTTCAACGCGGCAAAACCGCCGGGCGGGATCTTCGCTCCAAGTGCGGCAATGCTGGCCTCCGCCGCCGACACACCCTGGCTCAGCGATACCAGACTACCCGAGACGCTCGGATCGGTTGTAGCCGCTACCACGCCATTGACGTCGATCGACACGTTGGCGCCGCCGGTAAACAACGCACGCAAGCCCGGCATCGGCAACCTCTTTGGGATCCCGCTCGAGTTGATGATGACCTCGTCACCAACTGAATAAGCAGTCTCCTGGGTAAAGCCGGCATGGTCCGCTCCGTTCGCCTGGATCGAAGCGTTGCCAACCGTAAGCCCCACTCCGACCGTCAGCGGCTCAGGACCACCAGGCCCGAGGGACGCACGGCCGAGCACGCTTTGGCTCGGAACCTCGATCACCTGCTGAGTCCCGCTCAACAACTCGGCCACGGTCACCGCGCGCGTAACGCCGCCCTGGCTTACGGGAAGCTCGTCCTGTAACCCACTCTCCATTGCGGTCGGTAATTGGGGTATGGTCGGCATTGATGCCTTTCTCCCGAATCTTGCGTAAACAAGGCGGCGCTGCCTCTCGGCGACCGAGACAGACGGCAAAGCAAACAGTTCTTTTCAGAAGAAGACCGTGCAGCTGTCATCTTCTTGGAGCGGAACGTCAGGTCAGCAGGTTACTAACTCGTAAGCTGTATCATCATGCTTAGCGGGCAAGTCTCTCGACGTTCAGTCTAATACCAGCGGCTCCAGGCCGTGACTCTTCGAAGTTCGGTGGGAAACGAAAGGACTGCTTTTTTAAAAGGCAGCAAAAAACTTTGCTCCGGCTGTTGCGGAGTTTACTCCAGCGCGTACTCTAGGAAAGCAGAAATTCTCCTGGTTCTTCCTTGTAAAAAAGAACCGCTTGCTTCGCCTGTCACCGGCCAAACCCAAGACGGGTGCTCTAAGCAGTCAGTCGCCACGCTAAACCGCTAACACACCACGCCGACAACAATCCGGCGATCTTTGACACAGAAACATGCTTGCTGCGTTGTCCACCGCGATTAGTCCGTCATCAGTGACGTGCCCGTCTGATCGGTAAGTGGCGCGCCTGCCTGGTCGGTGATGTCGGTCCCAAACGGAGCGGGCGTGGACAACGTGAGCACAGGCAGACCGATGGTTCGAGAAATCGTGCGCCCGCTATTTGTCATCACTACGACTGTCACGCTGTATGTCGTTCCAGAAAAGCCCGCACTCAACCACACAACCGCACGGTCCCCATCAACCCGCGTCGAGTTGACCGCAAGGTCACCGCTGTTGTTGGGCGACGTCGCCACGTCGAGCGTCGCGATGGTGTCTCCAGTATCGCCGGCAAGCGCTCTGGAGAAGTCAACCACGTAATCGAGCGTGTCACCGGGGTCTTTCACTGGCCAGGAAAGTGGCACCGGGAAAGTCTGCCAAGTCCCTCTGGGAAATGGACCGAACCCGTCCGGTGTCACCACGCGCGCTGTGCTGGACTGCCAAACAAACTGTGCTGGCGTACCCATGGCAAACCTCCTCAGTCAAGCGCGGACGCGCGAGCACTCTCATCAATCGCACCAGCTCACCACTCGATGAGCACGAGCCCCGGTCCGCCCTGGCCGCCAACGCCGCTTCCAACGCCGCCCGAAGCACCACTACCCGGTCCAACGCCATTCCGTCCGTTGGTGGACGCCGACGCGGTCCCGCCTACCTGGGCAGCACCGCTGCTGCCATGCGAGCCGCCACCCGACCCGCTCAACAAGTAGCTGCTCATGCTCATAGCGTCACCACCGCTGCCACCAGGAACAACCAGCCCGGTACCCGCACCCA
>CAXUIR010000095.1:0-2494 GCA_964251005.1 uncultured Acetobacteraceae bacterium
ACCAACGGGTTTCTTTTTAAACAAACAACAAAAACCTTTTCCTCCCGGGGGCCCGCGCGCGCGGGGGCGCGCGCGACAGCGGAGCTTCTCTTCTTCAGAAAAGAAGGCTTTGCTTTGCCCTCACCCGGTCCGCGCCACCGCTCCCGTATGCCGGTCCATCGCGAACCTCGCCACCACCACTTTCTGCCCGGTGGCGACGGCGAAGGTGACGCTGTCCCCCTCGGTCCTCAGCTCGACCACCTGCCAGTCGTGGTTGCCGTGCCAGAGCAGGTAGGCTTGCGCGATCGTCTGCACGTCGCCCTGGGTCAGCGCGCGGTCAGGTGCGGCGTAGACCAGGTCGAACGGCCCGGCATCGTCCTGCCAGCGGGACCGCGCGTGCTGCCACCCCGCCATGTGGCGTGCGCCGGTGCCGCGGTCGGCACCGCTCGGCGCGTCGTCGCCGGCGGCAACCTGCAGGTCGGCTGAGGAAAGTTGTTGCGCGTTCGCATTTAACAGGCCGACAACGGCGCCGGACGTGACGACCAAGCCCGCCGCCACCACAACCGTCCAACGCATCGCCTGCTCCACCGCCGTTGCCGCGCCAGCATACGGCCTGGTCCGCCCACACCGTTCCCCCACGAATGCAACGGAGTGAAACGCAGGATGGTGCGGCGGGCCGAAACGCTTATGGAGTGAGTCGCATGGAGACCATGCCGCACATCCTGATCGTTGACGACGACCGGGAGATACGTGAACTGCTGGCGCGCTTCCTCGAGCGCAACCGCTTCCGGGTGACCGCCGTGCGCGACGGGCGGGAGGCGCGGCGCCACTGGCCGCTGGGGCACTACCAGCTGGTGGTGCTCGACCTGATGCTGCCGGGCGAGACCGGGCTCGACCTGGCGCGCTGGCTGCGCACCCAGTCCGACGTGCCGATCGTGATGCTGACCGCGATGGGCGAGGAGACCGACCGCATCATCGGCCTGGAACTGGGTGCCGACGACTACGTGCCGAAACCCTTCAACCCGCGCGAGCTGCTGGCCCGCATCCGCGCCGTGCTGCGGCGGACGTCCGAGCGGGCGGAAAAGGCGCTGGAACCCGCCGCCCGCGCCGTCCGCTTCAGCGGCTGGACCCTGGAGCCCTCGCGCCGCCGCCTGCTCAACCCGGACGGCGTGGAGGTGGCGCTGACCGGCGGCGAGTACGACCTGCTGGTGGCCCTGGTGGAACGCGCCAACCGCGTGCTGACGCGCGACATGCTGCTGGACCTGCTGCGCGGCCGCCAGGCCGGGCCGTTCGACCGGGCGATCGACGTCGCCATCAGCCGACTGCGGCGCAAGCTTGAGGATGACGGGCGGCACGCCCAGCTGATCAAGACCGTGCGCGGCGGCGGTTACGTGTTGGCGGCTGACATTGAACGTAGTTGATCCTCAAAGCCTTGCTTTGCCGGACGCTCGTCCTGAGAAAGCGGGCACATTTTCTTTTTTAAAAAAAAGAAGCAAAAAACTTTTGTGCCTGCGCTGGCCGAACAGCCTTGCGCAACGGACGCTGCTCACCTTGCTGCTGGGGCTCGTCATCGTGCAGGGGGCGGGGCTGACCATCCACGCCTTCGACAGGTTGAAGCTGCAGCGCTTCGCCGAGCTGCGCGACCTGGGCATGCGCTCGATGAGCATCTACCGCACCGTGGTGGCGACCTCGCCGGGCGAGCGCGCGTCGGCGCTGCACGAGTTGGACCTGGGGCCCTACCTGCACGCCAGCGTGGCGCAAAGCCCGCCGGTGGCACCCGAAGTGATGGACTCGCCCTATTTGGGCCAGATCCGCGTCAACATGGGGCTGGTGCCGGTGCGGCCGGCCAACCGGCCGCGCGACGTGGTCATTCGCGGCGCACCCTGGTCCGACCCGATCAACATCGGCATGCAGTTCCCCGACTGGAGCTGGTTGAACCTCAGCGCGCGCCTGCCGCCGCCGCGCCCGTGGCACAGCCGCGAGTTCCTCATCGCCTTCGTGCTGATGACGGCCGCCGCCGCGATGCTGAGCGTGTGGGCAGTGCGCCGCCTGACCGGGCCCGTCACCCTGCTGGCCGAAGCCGCCGAACGCCTGGGCCGCGACGTGAACGCGCCGCCGCTGCCCGAAGCCGGCCCCGACGAGGTGGTCCGCGCCGCCGTCGCCTTCAACACGATGGCCGGCCGCATCCGCCGTTTCGTGCAGGACCGCACCTTCCTGCTGACCGCCATCGGCCACGATTTGCGCACGCCGATCACCCGGCTGAAACTGCGCGCCGAGTTCATCGACGACGACGAGCAGCGCGCCAAGTTCATGGCCGACCTCGACGAGCTGGACGCCATGGTGTCGGCCACACTGGTGTTCGGCCGCGACACCGCCGACACCGAGCCCGCCGTGCCGTTCGACCTGGTGGCGCTGCTGCGCACCGTGCTGGACGACGCTGGCGATGCCCGTCCGGAAGCCGCCGAGCGCCTGTCCTTCGACGGGCCGGCGCACCTGGCCGTGCACGGCCGGATAC
>CAXUIR010000095.1:2528-8146 GCA_964251005.1 uncultured Acetobacteraceae bacterium
GCGGCCGGTGGCGCTGAAGCGGGCGATCGCCAACCTGGTGGGCAACGCGGTGAAATACGGCGGCGCCGCGCGCGTGGTGCTGGTGTTCGCCGGCGACCTGGCGACGGTGACGATCGAGGACGACGGCCCCGGCCTGCCGCCCGACCAAATGGAGCGGGTGTTCGAGCCGTTCTACCGGGTGGAGGACAGCCGCAACCGCGAGACTGGCGGCACCGGGCTTGGGCTGCCGATCGCGCGCAACATCCTGCGCGCGCATGGCGGCGACGTGGTGCTGGGGAATTATGCGGGTGGTGGGGCTCGGGCGGTGGTTACGCTGCCGGCTTAGGCAAGCAAGCAAGGCCTTCTTTTTTGAAAAAAAGAAGCAAAAAACTTTTGTTCCCTGCGCTGGTACGCGGCCCCGAATCTCAGGAAACGCCCGATTGGTTCAGCAGCGCCAGGAGTAAAAGTTTTTTGGTTCTTTTTTTCAAAAAAGAACCGCTTGCTTCCTACTTCGCCGCCACCTGGTACTCCGCAATCACCCCATCCAGCACGTCCAGCGGCAACGACCCCGACAGCAACCCGGCATCGTGGAACTTCTTGATGTCGAAGTTCGCCCCCAGCGCTGCCTTCGCCCGTGCACGCAGCCGCAGCCAAGTCAGTTTGCCGATCATGTAGCTACACGCCTGGCCCGGCCATACGCAGTAACGCTCCACCTCGGTCACCGCGGCGGTGCGTTTCTCGCCCAGCGTGTCCACGTAGTAGTCCACCGCGTGCTCGCGGCTCCAGCCCAGCGCATGCATGCCGGAATCCACCACCAGCCGCACTGCGCGGAACAGCGACGCCTGCAGCTGGCCGATATGGCCCAGCGGGTCGTCGTCGTACATGCCCATCTCGACGGCCAACTGCTCGGCGTACAGCGCCCAGCCTTCTGCGTAGCCGGAGAAGCCCACCATCTTGCGGATCAGCGGCAGGCCCGGCGTCTCCTGCGCCAGCGAGATCTGCAGGTGATGCCCGGGGATCGCCTCGTGGTAGGTCAGCGTCGGCAATGACCAGCTCGGCCATTCCGCCGTGTCGCGCAAATTAATGTAGTAGGCGCCGGGCCGCGAGCCATCCAGCGCACCGCGCTGGTAGTAGCCGCCGGGTGCGCCGGCCTCGATCGCCTTGGGAACCCGCCTGATCTGCACTGTCACTTTCGGCAGCGTGTCGAACCGCTCCGGCAGCTTGCCCTGCATCACCGCAACCTTCTTGTTGAGGTCGGCGATCAGCTTCTCCTTGCCCGCGTCGGTGTCGTCGTAGACGTAGCGCTTGTCGGCTGCGAGCGACGCCAGCCGCTGGCCGACGCTGCCGTCCTTCATGCCCTGCTTCTGCAACGCCGTGTCCAAATCGGCCGACAGGCTCGTCACCAGGTCCAGCCCGGTCTTGTGAATTTCCGCCGGCGGCATGGACGACGTCGTGTAGCTCTTCAGTCCTAGCCGGTAGAAATCCGCACCTTTCGGCAGCCGTGCCACGCCGGCATCGTGCACGGCGTGGGTGCGCGCCGCACGCAGCGCGTCGGCCTGGCGCTGCAACGCCGGCAATACCATCGCCTTGTAGCCGGACAGCGCACGCGCCGGGTAGGCTGCCTGCGCCGGCAGGTTTGCCGCCGTCGCACGCCGGGTGATCGACGTCACGATCACCGACGTCTCGGGCGCTGCCGACAACAATGCGTCCATCTGCGCCAGCGTCTTGTCGATGATGAAGTCGGGCGGCACCACGCCCAACGACGCATCGTGCTGGAACACCGCCAGCTCCTGATCCATCAGCCGCGCGAACCCGCCGATGCGCGCCAGGTAGTCGTCCGCGTCCGTCGCCGTCTTGATCGGATGCTGCGTGTCGAGGAAGTCCGGCACCGCCTGGTAGGCGCCGGTCAGCTGGCTCAGCACGTAGGGCGAGCGCGCCGACCCGGTGCCGTAGTCGAACAACCGCCCCGCTTCGTCGTCGACCTGCAGCGTGAACATCACCGTGTCGTAGCTGCCCACGTCCAAGCCGGTCAGCTTCGCGCGATCAACCGCGCGCAACTCGGCCAGCCGCCGCGCGGTGTCCTTCTTGTCCTGCCTGATTGCCTCGAGCGACTCCTCATGCAGCTTGCCGCGTAAATCGGCCCGCGTGCCCACGTCGAGGCCGAGGCTGGTCGCACGCTCCGGCACGCGCTGCAGCATCTCGTCGACGAACTGCGCAAACAGCTTGTCCAGCGGGCTTTGCGGCGTGTCTGCCTGGGCGCGCTTCCAGGCGAGGAGCATCGCGGTGAGAGCGGCAGTCAGCGCGAAATCTCTGCGTGTCAGCATCTACATCCCCAAAAGTAAGAATCTTCTTTTTCTGAAGAAAAAGAAGCAAAAAGACTTTTGCCTCCGCTGTCGCGCGCTCACCGGCGAGCCCGCGACAGCGGAAGCAAAAGTTTTTTGGTTCTTTTTCAAAAAAGAACCGCTTGCCTTAACCCTTGCCTGAACCTCGCACCGTTCTGCACGTAAGCCGGCGCCGTCATCGCGAACTTCGCGCGTTCCTCATCGCCCAGCACGCGCAGCAGCTTCGCCGGCGTACCGGCCCACAACTCGCTTGCCCCGATGCGCTTGCCCGGGGTCAGCACTGCGCCAGCCGCCAGCACGCCGCCGCTTTCGATCACCGCACCATCCAGCACAATGGCGCCCATCGCCACGAAGGCACGGTCGTGCAGTGTGGCTGCGTGCACGATGGCCATGTGGCCGACGGTCACGTCCTCCCCAATGATGCACGCCATGTTCTCGCCCGGGTTCACGTGCAGCAGGCAGTTGTCCTGGATGTTGCTGCGTGCGCCGATGCGAATGTGGTTGGTGTCGCCGCGCACCACGCAGTGGAACCAGATGCTGGCGCCCGCACCCAGCTCCACGTCGCCGATCACCGCGGCGGTCGGCGCTACCCAGGCGCTGTCCGCGATGCGCGGACTGACGCCGTCCAATGACCACAGCGGCCCGCCCGGCTGCGCCGCGCTCGGGTGTGTGTCAGGCATGTGCGCCCCCCTCGTCTAGTCTCAGCATCAGCCGCAGGTTCTGCACCGCGGCGCCGGAGGCACCTTTGCCCAGATTGTCCAGCCTGGCCACCAGCACCGCGTGGCCGTGCGCGTCGTCGGCGCAGACGCGCAGTTCCATCGCGTCGGTGCCTGCCAGCGCCTCGGGCCGTAGCCGCGTCTCGTTGGCCTGCACCACAAGCACGCCGGTGTCGCCGGCGTAGTGCGCGGCCAGCGCATCGGTCAGGTCGCCCGCACGGACGTGGCCGGGAAGGGCGTCCAGGTGCAGCGGGATGGACACCAGCATGCCCTGACGGAAGTGGCCCACCGAGGGCACGAACACCGGCCGGCGGCTCAGCCCGCCATGCAGCATCACCTCCGGCACGTGCTTGTGGTCCAGCCCCAACGCGTAAAGTTCGTAGGCGGGACCGCCCTGCGCCTCGTGCGCCTCGATCATCTGCCGTCCGCCACCGGAGTAGCCGCTGACGGCATTGATGGTGATGGGCGCGTCGCGCGGGATCAGCCCCTCATCGGTGAGCGGCCGCAGCAGGGCGATCGCCCCGGTGGCGTAACAGCCTGGGTTACTTACGCGGGCCGCCGCAGCGATGCGCGCCGGCTGGCCGGCGGTGAGTTCCGCAAACCCGTAGGCCCAGCCTGGCGCGACACGATGGGCGGAGCTCGCGTCGAGCACGCGCGGCGCTGCGTCGCCCAGGCCCTCGGCCAGCGCCACCGCGTCGCGCGCCGCCTCGTCCGGCAGGCACAGGACCACCAGATCCACCTCGGCCATGAGCGCGCGCCGTGCGGTTTCGTCCTTGCGTAAGCTCGGGTCGATGCTGCGTAGCGTCACGGGCAGACGTGCCAGGCGCTCGCGTATGCCTAGGCCGGTGGTGCCGGCTTCGCCGTCGATGAATACGGAAGACATGAAGTAAGGAAGCCGTTCTTTTTTGGAAAAAAAGAACCCAAAAAGTGTTGCTTCCGGCGCTGGTACGCGGCACCCGTTATCCGGAGATGCCTGACTGGGTCACTAGCGTCGGGGACAAAAGTTTTTTGGTTCTTTTTTTCAAAAAAGAACCGCTTGCTACCTCTTGCTGAACTGGAAGCTACGCCGCGCCTTCGCCTTGCCGTACTTCTTACGCTCGACCACACGGCTGTCGCGCGTCAGAAACCCCGCCGTCTTCAAAATCGGCCGCAGGTCCGGCTCGTAATACGTCAGCGCGCGGCTGATGCCGTGCCGCAGCGCACCCGCTTGCCCGGACAAGCCGCCGCCGTTCACCGTGCAGAACACGTCGAACTGGTTGTAGCGGTCGCTCACCAGGAACGGCTGGGTGATCAGCATGCGCAGCACCGGGCGGGCGAAATACACGCCGACGCGCTTGCCGTTCACCTGGATGTCGCCCTTGCCGGCCTTGATCCAGACGCGCGCGATGGCGTTCTTGCGGCGGCCGGTGGCGTAGCTGCGGCCCAGCGCGTCGCGCTTGGGTTCGCGCTTGGGCGCGCCCGCCTCGGTAGTGCCCGCGCCGGTGCCGGTGGCGGCGGTGACCAGGTCCTTCAGGTCGGCCAGCGACCGTGTGGTGGTGGTTTCCGACATGGTGTCAGACCCTCTTGTTCTTCGGGTTCATCGCCGCGACGTCCAGCGCCTGGGGCTGCTGGCCCTCATGCGGGTGCTCGCCGCCGGCGTAGACGTAGAGGTGCTTCATCTGGGCGCGCTGCAGCGGTCCGCGGGTGATCATGCGCTCCACCGCCTTTTCCACCACCTGGCCGGGGCGCTTGCTCTCCAGCCGCTGGCGGATGGTGCGGCCCTTGATGCCGCCGGCGTAACCGGTGTGGTAGTAGAACACGTCCTGCTCGGCCTTCTTGCCGGTGACGCGCACCTTGCCGGCGTTGATCACCACCACGTTGTCGCCGCAATCGACGTGCGGGGTGTAGGTGGGCTTGTGCTTGCCGCGCAGGCGGTTGGCGATGATGGTGGCGAGCCGGCCCAGCACGACGCCGTCGGCGTCGATCAGGATCCAGGTCTTGGTCACCTCCGCCGGCTTCAGCGAGCGGGTGGTCTTCAGCATGGGGTGTGTGTCCCGGATGGGGTGGAGTGCCGCTTTTGTGCGCAGGGCGCGGCTGCGTCAAGGTTTTTCCGGTGTGGTAGCATGATACCACAAGGATCGGAGCCGGCCTGCGTGCACGTCGTTGGCGCGTCCGGACGGTCCGGCGCCGCGCTGTGCCGCTCGCTGCTGGCCGACGGAGTGGCGTTCGTGCCGGTGGTGCGCAGTGCCGCGCGCTGGGCGGCTTTGGGCCTGCCGGGCGAGCCGCGCCTGGCCGACCTGGCCGATGGTGGGCCGCACCTTGCCCACCTGGCTGATGTGACGGGGGAGCGTCACGTGGCGCCCGCGGCGGCGCGCCCCGGCAAGCCGCCTCCTGCCGGTCTGACCGATGCGGCGGCGCTGCCGGGGCAGCCGTGCGTCGGCCACGCGGCAGCGCCGCCGAATGAGCCGCCGAGGGCCGGACTGACCGAGGCGCTGAGAGGGCCGCAAGTGGCTGCCGAGGCGACGGCGCCCGGCGACCCGCTCTTAGCCGAGGCGGCGACGCAACCAAACGACGACCGAAAGGCGCACGCAGCGGCGGCGCC
>CAXUIR010000096.1:0-6508 GCA_964251005.1 uncultured Acetobacteraceae bacterium
GGCGGCCTGGGGGCCGGGGGCAGCCAGGCGGGCGAGGCGGGGGCCTATTCGGGCGAGGGGGGGGGGGGAGGGGGGCGGCAGGTTCTGGCCGTCGGGCATCGTTTGGTCGTCCTTGAGAAAGTAAGGCAAGCGCTTCTTTTTTGAAAAAAAGAAGCAAAAAACTTTTGTCATTGCTGTCGCGGAGTTTCCTCAGGCGCGCGCCAAGGACGCAAAAGTTTTTTGGTTCTTTTTTTCAAAAAAGAACTCTTTCTTAAAGCGCTTCCGCCAAAACCGGCGTGTAGTCAGGCTCCGCCATCTCCGATCCCGCGCACCAGTGCCCGTTCAGGCCTAGATCGTCCGCCATAAGGCGCGCGGTGATACGGGCGCTTTCGAAGATCACCGGCAGGCCGCTGCCCGGGTGGGTGCCGCCGCCCACCAGGTAGACGCCGTCGAGGTCCTCGAAGCGGTTGCGCGGGCGGAAGCACAGCATCTGGTCCAGCGAGTGCGCCAGGTTGAAGGTGGCGCCGCGGTGCACGGCCAGTTCGGTCTCCCAGTCGTGCGGGGTGAACACCTTTTCGAAGCGGATGCGCTTTTCCACGTCGCGCACGCCGATGCGTTTGAGGCGGTCGAGCGCCACGGCACGCAGGCGCGGGGCTTCGGCCGCCCAGTCGATGCCGGCGCCGGTGCGGTTGCCGACCGGCAGCAGCACGTACATCGTCGAGTGGCCGGGCGGGGCGAGTTCGGGATCGGTGACGCAGGCGTTTTGCGCGTAGAAGGACGGCTCGGTCGGTGGTGCGCGGCCTGCCTCTATCTGGGCGATGTTGCGCCGGTAATCGGCACTCAGATAGATCGTGTGATGCGCTACGTCGTCGTCGATCCCCTCCAGGCCAAGGTAAAGCATGAAGGTGGAGCAGGAGAACTTTTTGCCTGCCAGCTTGCGGTTGGTCCAACGGCGGCGCAGGCGGTCTGGCACGAGACTCTGCATGGCATGCGCGAAGTCTGCGTTGACGACGACGGCGTCGAAGGATTCCTCGCCGGCCTGCGTGCGCACGCCGACCGCGCGGCGGCCCTGGAACAGGATCTCCTGGACCGGCTCGCCCATACGGAAATGTGCGCCGAGGTCGCCGGCTACACGGGCCAGGGTGTCCATCACTGCGCCGCAGCCGCCGCGCGGGTGGAACACGCCGAACTCGTACTCCATGAAGGAGAGGATGGTGAACAGGCTGGGGCAGCGGTACGGCGACATGCCCAGGTACTTGCTCTGGAAGCTGAACGCCAGGCGCACGCGCTCGTCGCTGAAGTAGGTGGACAGGTCGGTGTCGACGGTGCGCAGGGGGCGCATCATCGGCAGGCTTTTGAGCATGTGCGGGCGCACCAGGTCGCGCATGCCGTGGAAGGCGGCTTCCAGCACGGGACGGAAGGCCGCCAGCTTGGCACGGTTGTCGGCCATGAAGCGGGGCAGGGCGGCCGCGTCTGCCGGGGCCAGGCGCGCGACCTCGGCCATCAGCCGCGGCAGGTCGGGCGTGGCGCGGATGTGGCCGCCTGCCTCGAAGATGAGGTCGTATTGCGGGTCGAGGCGGATCAGCTCGACCTCGCGGGCCAGCTCGCGGCCGCAGGCGGCGAAGATGTCGTCCAGCACGCGTGGGTAGAGGAAGAACGTCGGACCCATGTCAAAGCGAAAGCGGCCCTGGGTGCACCCGTGGCCGGCGGGGCCGGCTATTGGCGCGGTCACGTCGATGGTGGCGGACCGGCCACCTACGCGCTGGGCCTTCTCGAAAACGGTGACCTCAGCGCCGGCCCTGGCGAGAAGCATTGCGGAGGCGAGGCCGCCTGGCCCTGCGCCGATGATGGCGATGCGACGACTCAACACTTCACTCCCTGGAACGCTTCGGCCGTTGTCGGTTCGGGTGAGAAGACGGACATGCGGGCGAGGTTTCCTGTCGTGACAGGCGGTTCACTTGGGAGCGTTCGCCGCCTTGTCATGGGCCGGTGATGGGCTGCACGCAAATCGGCGTGCCGCCGGACGCCGGAACGCTGGCCGTTTGCCCCACCGCCGCGCCGGGTTGTTTCGACGCCGAGCGGCCGCGGGGCGCGGGGGGACGGGGGTGCCGGCGGGGGCACACGCGGTACTGGCCGGGCGACGGGGGGGGCCGGGTGTCGGCGCGGGACGAGGCGCGCGGCCAGGTGGTGCGCGAGGCGTTCCTCGGCAGGCGCCGTGGCCGCACGCGCACGCTGCTGCTGCACATCCCGCCTGACGCGAGCCGGTTGACGTTGGCGGTATTTGCCGACGGGCAGACGGACGCAACGGTGCCGGCCGTACGCCTGCGTGTGCTGCACCGTGCGGTGGCGGCCGTGCGGCTGATGGCGTTCGGCTGGCGCAGGCTGCCGGCCTGCTTGCGCGGCGACAGGTCGGGGATGGCCGGCCGCGTGCGCAGCGAGGTGGGACAGGCACCCGCCAGGGCCGGCGAGGCGCCACCTTACGACGTTTGGTGCAGGCTCTACCAAAGCTGGGACGACGCGGTGCGTGCACCGCTCATGCTAGCGATTGCCGGCTGCGCGCGGCTGGAGGTGGTGATCGCTCCGCCGCAGGACCGGCTTGCGGCGGCCGAGGCGCTCGTGGCAGCGAGCCTTGCTTGCGTCGCTGCGCAGTGGAGCCAGCCGGCGCGCGTCGTCGTTTGCGGTCAGGATGGCGCCTGGCAGCGTATGCCGGGAACGTGGCTGCTCATCCTGCACGCCGGCGAGCTTCTGGTGCCGTCCGCCACGGCGTGCTTTGCGCTGGCCATCGGGCGCTGCCCGGCAGAGGCACGGCTGGTTTACGCCGACCTGGACGAGACGCAGGATGCTGTTCGCGCCAACCCGTTGTTCAAGCCGCCTGCCGACCCCTGGCTGCGGGAGAGCGGCCTGCTGACGCGCGGTTGCTGCGCCGTGCATCCCGACATTGAGACGTCCGCGTCCTTGCTCGCCGGCGGCGCGCCGCGCGCCGTGCGGGCCGGCCGCATGTCTGCCGAGGCGATGCAGCGCATCCCGCTGATACTGACCCACGTGCCGGCCGGGTTGCCGGCCGCGCGGCTGCAGCCACCACGCGGTCAGCCGGACGACACACCGAAGGTCTCCATCATCGTGCCGACCGCATGCCGGTCGCACCACGTGCTGCGCTGTCTGCGCGGCCTGCTGGCTGCGACCGACTATGCCGATTTCGAAATCCTGCTTGTCGTCTCAGGCATCGATCCGGCCGACCGGCTGCAGCGGGCGCTGCTTGCCGAGGCGGCCGGACTGCCGGCACTCCGGGTGGTCGACGCCGGCGACGCGGTGTTCAACTACGCTGCCGCCAACAACGTGGCGACGCAGCAAGCCGCGGGCGAGCTGCTGCTGCTGCTCAACGACGACGTGTTGCCGATCCGTGCGGATTGGTTGCGCCGGCTGGTGGCGTTCACCACCGGGGCGGCGCAGGCCGACATCGTGGGCGCGCGCCTTCTGTACGGAAACGATCGCGTGCAGCATGGCGGCGTGATCGTGGGCCTCGCCAATCTTTGCGAGAACGCCTTCCGACTCAGCGACCGCTCCGACGCGGGGCCGCACGGCATCGCGTTGCTCGACCGCCAGGTGTCCGCGGTCACCGCAGCCTGCATGCTGGTGCGCCGTTCGGTGTGGCAGGATGAGCGCGGCTTCGATGAAAGTTTCTGTATTGCACTGAACGACGTTGATTTCTGTTTGCGCGCGGGTCAGGCTGGCGCGCGCATCGTGTTTGCAGCCGGCGTGGAACTCTACCATTTCGAGTCGCTGTCACTAGGTCGGCATTACCGGGGAGAGCGGGCGGCCCTGGAGGTTCGCGAGGTACGCAGGCTGCGTGACCGTTGGCAATCCCTGATTGCAGACGACCCGTTCTACAACCCACAGGCGTCACTGGAACCGGGGCGCGAGTTTCAACCGGCTTTTCCGCCGCGCCTGACACCGCTTCGCTGGGTTGCCGGCGAGGACGTAGAGCAGCGCTGACGTTTTACCAACCGGGTGTTGCACAGCGCGCCCAAAGCGGCTATTGCAATCACGAAAGGTTGTGTTTTACAGAGTCGCGTGATGGGTGCGGGGGTTTTTGGGTGGCGGCGAGTGAACCGCCCTGAGCTTGGCAAACTGCGTTTCCGGACGGGCGATCGATCGAAACTCCACGCCTGACAGTCGTATTAAGAAAACGTTAAGAAGGATCGAAGAGGACTATGAGCAAGGCTTTCATCGCGGGCATCATTCAAGAGAGCACGGATTGCACCGGCGTAGCCGCGAATGCTGCCGCCGGCACGCTGATCGACGCAATCGTCAAGCAGTTGAAGAAGGATGGCGGCTTTACGCTGCCGTCTTTCGGCACGTTCACGGTGCGCAAGACCAAGGCGCGCAAGGCGATGAACCCGCGTACCGGCGAGCCGGTCAAGGTGAAAGCCGGCAAGACGGTGCGGTTCAAGGCCAGCCCGAACCTGAAAAAGGCGGTCTGACAACAGCGGCTCCTGAGTTCTGGCTTCCGGCGATCAGGAAGAAAGCAAGGCCTTCTTTTCTGAAGAAAAGAAGCAAAAGATTTTTATCCCTGCTGTCGCGATGGTTCTGCAGCACGCGCCCAAGGGAACAAAAGTTTTTTGGTTCTTTTTTTCAAAAAAGAACCGCTTGCTTACCTTTTCACAAGTCAACATCGCTAACACTAGCCGTCATACGCGGCGATCGGTCAGCTCGCCGCAGACCAACGGCCCAGCGCTCGACAACAAGCGTCGGCAGACACTCTGGCGTTGCGGGCGCTAGCCGGGTAGGGGGAGCATGTCTCCCTCGTTAGTGTTTGGAGCGTTGCAATGCCGGGCCTGAAGATCTCCGTCGTGCCGGTCACGCCGCTGCAACAGAACTGCACGCTGATCACCGACACGGAGAGCCTGAAGACGGTCATCGTCGATCCGGGCGGTGACGCGGACCGCATCGTTACCGCCCTGCGCGCGTCGCAGCTGCAACCGAGCGCTATCTGGCTCACTCACGGCCACCTCGACCATGCCGGCGGCGCGGCCGAACTGGCCGGCAAGCTGAAGCTCGAGGTGATCGGCCCTGACGTGCGCGACGACATGCTGTTGCGGTCGATCGCGGCGCAGGCGGCCTCCTACGGGATGTCCGGGTTGCGCGACTGTACGCCGGACCGTTTCCTGACCGAAGGCGACACGGTGTCGGTGGGATCGCACGTGTTCGACGTGCTGCATTGTCCGGGCCACACGCCAGGACACGTCGTGTTCGTCAACACGGCCGCGCGTTTCGCCCAGGTTGGCGACGTGTTGTTCCGTGGTTCGGTCGGGCGGACGGACTTTCCTTACGGCGACCACGCGGCGTTGATCGAGTCCATCAAGACCAAGCTGCTGCCGCTTGGGGACGATTTGGGGTTCGTGTGCGGTCATGGCCCGGGCTCGACGATCGGGGCGGAGCGGAGGGGCAATCCGTTTATACGGTGAGAAAGCAAGCAAGCGGTTCTTTTTTGAAAAAAAGAACCAAAAAACTTTTGTTCCTGGGTAGGCGCTGCAGGAGAGTTCGCGACAGCGGAGACGAAAGTCTTTTGCTTCTTTCTCCAGAGAAGAAGGCTTTGCTTAGATGCCTTGTCCCTGCCCAGGCTTCATCACGTCCATGTCGCTCGCACCCGCATCCAGCTCCTGCGTGCGCTGAAACATCCAGTCCTCCGCCTCGGCGAGCGTGCCGAACTCTCCGGCTTCGTCGTCGGGAACCGTCTCGCCGACCGCCCGCACCGCATAACGGCCGTTGGCGAGCTTCACGACTCCGAGCATCTCCGATCGCGGGTTTTCCATTGCCGACACTCCTTCAAGCGTGACCTTCGAACACGCGCGGCGCGATGCGGTTGCGGCGGCGCTTCAGCCGTGCTCGATCCTGATCAGCGAGGGGCGTTCCAGCACGCTGTCCAACCGTTCGATCTCCGCCAGCGCCGCGCGCATGTTGGCCTCTCGGGTCTCGTGCGTCACCAGCACGATCGGCACCGCTTCGCCAGGTGAGCGTCCGTGCTGCAGCATGCTCTCCAGCGACACGCCGGCGTCGCGCAGCGCGCAGGTGACATCGGCGATCACGCCGGGCCGGTCGGTCACCATCAGGCGCAGGTAGTAGGCGCCGGTGATGGCCGACATCGGCACGGAGGGTTCCGCGGACAGCGAGCCTGGCCCGGTGCCCCAGACCGGGACCGCGCGGCCGCGCGCGATGTCGATCAGGTCGGCGACCACCGCGCTGGCGGTAGGGCCGGCGCCGGCGCCGCGGCCTTCCAGCATGAGACGGCCGGCGAAGTCGGTTTCCACCACCACGGCGTTGTAGACGCCGTCCACACGGGCGAGCGGGGCTGCCTCCGGCACCATGCAGGGGTGCACGCGGGTGTCGATGCCGGCCGCCGTCTGCCGGGCGATGCCGAGCAGCTTGATGCGGTAGCCCAGCTCGCGGGCGAAGCTCTGGTCCAGTGCCGAGACGGCGCGGATGCCTTCGACGTGCACGTCTGCGAAGCGCACCGGGCGGCCGAAGGCCC
>CAXUIR010000096.1:6518-7996 GCA_964251005.1 uncultured Acetobacteraceae bacterium
CCAGCGTGTGGGCGGCGTCCACGCCGTCGACGTCGAAGGACGGGTCGGCTTCGGCGTAGCCGAGGCGCTGCGCGTCGGCCAGCACGTCGGCGAACTCGCGGCCGCGCTCGCGCATCTGGGTCAGGATGTAGTTGCAGGTGCCGTTGAGGATGCCGGTGACACGGCGGATGCGGTTGCCGGCGAGGCCCTCGCGCACCGCCTTGATGACCGGAATGCCGCCTGCCACCGCGGCCTCGAAGGCGAGCACGGCGCCGCCGGCTTCCGCGGCCCCCGCCAGCTCTGCGCCGTGCAGCGCCAGCAGCGCCTTGTTGGCGGTCACCACGTGGCGGCCTGCCCGCAAGGATGCCTCGACCAGGGAGCGGGCAGGGTTGCCGGTGCCGCCGATCAGCTCGGCCACGACGTCGACCGCAGGGTCGGACGCCAGACCAAGCGGGTTTTCGTGCCAGGCATACGCTGCGAGGTCGGTGCCGCGGTTGCGCGAGCGGTCACGCGCGCTGACCGCGGTGCCGACGCTCGGGCGGGCCGCGCGCGCCGGGATGACCTCCGCGTTTTCCCGAAGCAGCCGCAGCACGCCCGCTCCCACCGTGCCCAGCCCGGCGATCCCGACGCGGAGAGGCTTTGCGGCCGGCGTTTGGCCCGCCTGGTTCAACGCGCCGATGCCAGCGCCGGGGTGGGGGCCACGTTGCTGTCGGCCTGCAAAAAGGCGCGGATGTTGCGGATGGCCTGGCGCAGGCGCTGCGGGTTCTCGACGAGGCCGATGCGCACGTGGTCGTCGCCGTGCTCGCCGAAGCCTAAGCCCGGGGCCACGGCGACCTGCGCGCGGCTGAGCAACAGCTTTGAGAACGCCACGCTGCCGAGATGGGCGTAGCGCTGGGGGATGGGCGCCCAGGCGAACATGCTGCCGGCCGGGCTGGGGACCGGCCAGCCGGCCTGTTCGAGGCCGCGGATCAGCACGTCGCGCCGTTCGCGGTAGAGCTCGCGCATCTGCGCCACACAGTCCTGCGGGCCGTTCAGCGCTGCGGTGGCGGCCACCTGGATGGGGGTGAAGGCGCCGTAGTCGAGGTAGGATTTCATCCGTGCGAGTGCCTCGACCAGCCGCGCGTTGCCGGCCGCGAAGCCGATGCGCCAGCCGGGCATCGAGTAGGTCTTCGACATGGAGGTGAACTCGACGGCGATCTCGCGCGCGCCGGGCACCTGCAAGATGGAGGGCGGCGGCTCGGTGCCGAAGTAGATCTCCGCGTAGGCGAGGTCGGAAAGGATCCACACCTCGTGGCGGCGGGCAAAGGCGACCAGCTCGGTGTAGAAATCGAGGTCGGCCAGGTAAGCGGTGGGGTTGGAGGGGAAGTTCACGATGAGCGCCGTGGGTTTGGGCACCGAGTGGCGCACGCCGACGTCGAGCGCGCGCAGCATCGCCACGCCGGGGTGGGCGGGGCTGGTGCGGGCCGCGGCGCCGGCGCTGAAGAACGCGAACTGGTGGG